>JAFEDW010000050.1 GCA_018241455.1 Pseudomonadota bacterium
CCGGCGCCCAGGTCGGCGCGCTCGGCGATGTAGCGCAGCCGGTCGAAATTCAAATTGGCGCCACTGCTGATCGCGACATAGCGCTGCCCGGCGGGCGCGCCGCGCGCGACGTAGCGCTTGACGCCCGCGACCGCGAGTGCGCCGGCCGGCTCGAGCACCGCGCGCGTGTCCTCGAATACATCCTGTATCGCGGCGCAGATCTCGTCGGTGTTGACCAGCACCACTTCGTCGACGTAGCGCTTCGCCAGCGCGAAGGTTTCCTCGCCGACGCGCCGCACCGCGACACCGTCGGCAAACAATCCGACCTTGTCGAGCGTGACGCGCTTGCCGGCGCGGAGCGACTCGAACATCGCGGCGGAATCCTCGGGCTCGACGCCGATGATGCGCATGCGCGGATACAGCTGCTTGACGTAGGCGGCGATGCCGGAAATCAGGCCGCCGCCGCCGATCGGCACGAAGATCGCGTCTATCTCACCGCCGGTCTGGCGGATGATCTCCACGCCGATCGTGCCCTGGCCGGCAATCACGTCCGGATCGTCGAACGGATGCACGAACACCAGGTTCTGCTCGCGCGCCAGCTCGAGCGCGTGCTCGAAGGCCGTGTCGAAGATGTCGCCGTGCAGCACCACTTCGCCGCCGAGGTCGGCCACGGCACGCACCTTGATCTCGGGCGTCGTGCACGGCATGACGATGACCGAGCGCACCTGGCGCGCTCGCGCCGCCAGCGCCACGCCCTGTGCGTGATTGCCGGCGGAGGCGGTGATCACGCCGCGCGCCGCGGCCGTCGAACCCAGGTGCGCGATGCGGTTGTAGGCGCCGCGCAGCTTGAAGGAGAACACCGGCTGCAGGTCTTCGCGCTTCAGGCGCAACTCGTGGCCCAGGCGCCGCGACAGGCGCGGCGCGTGATCGAGCGGCGATTCGATCGCCACGTCGTACACGCGCGCGGTCAGGATCTTCTGCAGGTAGTCATCGCCCATGGGACAAAGCTTAAGCCATCCGCGGGCCGCGGTGGTCTCACTTCAGCAGGAAACGGAAGGTGGTCCGGCCGAAGGTCACGAGGTCGCCGGGCTTGAGCCCACCGCGGGTCACGCGCACGTTGTTGACGAATACGCCGTTGGTGCTGTCGAGGTCTTCCACCACGGTGCCGGTCGGGGTATCGAGCACCACGGCGTGGTGGCGGCTGATGAAATCGGCATCGATGCACATATCGTTGTCGGGCGTGCGGCCGACGGTCGTGCGCTTGCCGAGCACGTGCACGATGTCCGCATCGCCCTCGGTGCACACCAGGATGCGCTCGTGCACTTCGGTGGCGGCCTCCTGGCTCTCGAGGCGCGCGATGCGCACGGCATGCTGCTGCAGTTCGGCCTCGCGGCTGCGGATCAGGTCTTCGGCCGCGGCAAGGTCGCCGCGCAAGGCTTCTCCGGCCGCTTCCGCGGCCTTCAATTGCTCGCGCAGCGCCTCGGCGGCGGCGTTGCTGTCGGCCAGGTCGGTCTCGAGTTGCGCCGCGCGGCGCTGCGCGACCAGCGCGACGCTCTGCGCGTTCGCAAGCTCCTCGCGTGCGTGCGCCCGCTCGGCCTCGAGTTCGCGGGCGCGCGTCAACGCCACCGCGCCATCGGCGATCAGCTGCTGCGCCTGGGTCTGGTTGCGCTGGTCCTGCTCGGCCAGCCGCGCTTCGAGCGCGCGTTGTTCGGCGCGCTGCGCCTCGAGCTGCGCCGCCAGGTCCGCGACCGTCTCCTCGTGGCCACGCACGATCGAATCGAAGATCTGGCGCCGCCCCTCGGTGTGCTGCAGCACTTCCTGGTGCCGGGCAGCGCGGCGCCGCAATTCCTTGATCTCGGCCTGGCTATGCGCCAGCGCCGCCTGGCTCTGCGCCAGCGCGTTCGCGTGCGCACTCGAATCGCGCCGTGCCTGGTCGGAGCGCTGCGCCTCCTGCTGTTCGCGCTGCTCCGTCAGCCGCGCGATCTCATCGCGGGACTGCTGCAACTGCGACACCAAATCCTCGCGCTGCGTCTTGTTGACGCGCAATTCCTCGCCCAGGTCGCGCAGGCGTTGTTCCAGCTGCTGCGCGTTCGCAACGGCGCTGGCCAAATCGGCCTCGAGCTGCGCTCGCTCGCTGGTGGCCGCGGCGAGGCTGGCGGTCGCAGCCGCGAGCGAGTTCGTCGCGGTCGCGAGATTGGCGCGCAGTCCATCCACTTCTTCCTGGTGCGCGCGCAGCAGGTCGTCGTGCGGCGCCGAATCCGCAATATGCGGGACCGCCCAGGTGTCGGTGCCCGCTTCCGCCGGCGGGAGGCCCGGCATTTCGGCGGTGTCATCCGGATCTGGCGGCGAATTGAGTGTCCGGCGCTTGTTCCTGCTCATGATTGCGGCCCAAGTCTACGCGAAGCCTCCAAGGGTCGAGGCAGCAGCAGGGCAAATTGCGGGTTGAATGCTCAGGTCGGCTCGGCGGAGCCAAATATTCTAATTAAATCATCGAGTTGAGCCTTGACGGTGGCCGCGGTGAGCGCGGTATCCCCGGCCCCCGCCAGCGTGAGTTCGTCACAGTTTGGACAAAGCCTTCGCAGCGCGGCCATGGCCGCGGGCGTGGCTGCGGAACACACGGCGCGGCGCACGAGCGCGCCGGGCCGCGCGGCGGCCAGTGCGATGGCCACGTCGATGCCGGAGGCATGCGCCAGCACGTCGACGCGCCGCTGGCGAAGCGAATCGAGCAGGTCGAGCAGCGCCAGCGAGTGCTGTTCCGCACCGATGGGTCCGGTGGGTGAATCCGACATGCCATGCCCGGGCAGGTCGGGCGCGTAGATCGAGCGGTCGGCGCCGAGCGGACCGAGCAGCGCCTGGAAGAATCGGCCTTCGCCCGCCGCGCCGGCGATGCACAACAACGCGGTCGCTTCGTCGAACCCGCCGCCCGGCGGAATCGCCTGGTAGACGTGCAGTTGTCCGTAGCGGCAATCGAAGTAAGTGCGGCGCAGCCGCGCGGGCGGCCTCACTTGCGCGTCTCCGCATCGGCGTGCAGGCGGTGCAGGAAGCGGTGCACGAGCGGCGCGGCGATGACGCCGGCGATCGCGAGCACCGCGATGCCGGAAAACAGCGCGTAGCTGCCGGCGAATATCTTGCCGGCACAGCTCGTCGGCGATGCCAGCGGACCCATCCCGGACAGGATCATCGCCGCGTTCTCATAGGCATCGACCCACGCCAGCCCGACGATGTAGTGATACCCGAGCATGCCGCCATACAGCGCGATCGCGATCAACAGGACGCCGACGCCGAGGCTGCGCAGCTGGCGGCGCAGGTAGCGATGGAGCGGCGCGACCGGCTGCGAGATGCGTTCGAAGCCGAATGTCCTCGTGCCCTGGTTCATGACGCCGATCGTATCGCCTGGCAGCAACCCCTATGTCAAATAATAGGACATGCGCGCGTTCGCGGCATGTATCCGTTGACGGTGCGGGCTGGCCAATGCTCACATGGACGCGATGACACAGGCGCCGTGGACAATCCTGCTGCTGGCCGCGCTCGCCATCGCTGCGCACGCCGGTGCGCCGTCGGGCGCCGGCAATGCGGCGCCGCTGCCGGATGACGCGGCGCTCGAGGCGGCCGGCGCGCGCATCGGCACGATCACGATCCGCAGCGAGGAGATCTTCGACCTCAGCGATCCGCGCGAGAACAAGGCGCTGTACCGGGCCGCGAACCGCCTGCACATGAATACGCGCGACGGCGTGATCCGCGCACAGCTGCTGTTCGCGAGCGGCGAGCCCTACCAGCACCGGTTGCTGGAGGAGACCGAGCGGAACCTGCGGCAGCTGAATTTCCTGCGCGAGCCGCATATCCGCCCGATCGCCTGGCACGACGGCGTGGTCGACATCCTGGTCGAAACGCACGACGTGTGGACGCTGCAGCTCGGACCGAGCTACGGACGGAGCGGCGGCAAGAACGACACCTCGCTGGAATTCCAGGACCATAACCTGCTGGGCTTCGGCAAGACGCTGATCCTCGGCACCAGCCACGGCGTCGACCGCAGTTCAAACTACTCCGAGTGGCGCGACCCCGCGGTCTGGGGCAGCCATTGGCAGGACTCGTTCCGCTGGGCCAACAACAGCGATGGCCGCGATTGGCGCGTACAGCTGGCACGCCCCTTCTACGCGCTCGACGTGCACCATAGTGCCGGCCTGGCGCTCGCCGACGCGACCGGCGAGGACTCGCGTTACAGCCTCGGCAGCGAGTACGACCGCTACCAGCACGCGGCACGGCTGCTGGATGCGTACGGCGGCTGGTCGGCCGGCCTGCACATGGGGCACGTGCTGCGGCTGTCGGGCGGCTGGCGCGTAGAGCGCGACCGCTTCAACGTACTGTACGCCGGCACGCCGCCGGTGGCGCTGAACCTCGCGCCAATCCCGGGTAATCGCGACCTCGAATTTCCGTACGTGCGCATCGACTGGCTGACTGACCAATTCCAGACCACGCGCAACCAGGACCTGATTGCGCGCACCGAGGACGTGGCGTTCGGACTGGACGCCTCGCTGCAGTTCGGCCTGGCAGCGCCTGCATTCGGCGCCGACCGGCGCGCATGGGTGTACGCCTTCAACGCTACCTATGGCCTGAAATTCGGCGAATCGCAGCAGCTGTACGCGGGCGCCGCGGTCGCCGGGCGCAACGAATCCGGCGGCGCGGTCGATGTGCGCAGCAGCGCCAGTCTCGCCTGGTACTGGCGCACGTCGCGACGCACGCTGACGCACGTGCGCATCAGCGGCGACAGCGGCCATGCGCTCGATCTCGATCACTATTATTCGCTCGGCGGCGACAACGGCCTGCGCGGCTATCCGTTGCGCTACCAGCTGGGCGAGTCGCGCGCACAGTTGAAGATAGAGGAGCGCGTCTACACCGACTGGTCGCTGTGGCGGCTGTTCAATATCGGCGGCGCCGCGTTCTTCGATGCGGGGCGCACCTACGGCAATAATCCGATCGGCGTGCCGCAGCTGGGCTGGTTGCGTGACGTCGGCATCGGCCTGCGCCTCGGCAACGATCGCTCCTCGCTCGGCAATGTCATCCACATCGACATCGCCACGCCGCTCGACGGCCGGAACCTCAGCAAGCTGCAGTTCCTGGTGAGCACCGAAGCGACTTTGTGAAGTCGTGCGCGCGGCGGGGACAGGCTGTCGGTGTGGAAGCAAGGCGCCTAAACTCCCGATGCCAATCGTGGAGGTTGTGCCAATGCACATGCGAGCCCGCTTGCGTCTTCTTTGCTGCGCACTGGCTGGCCTGATTCTGCCGGTTGCCGTGGCGCTTGCTGCGCAACCGGCGGGGCAGAACCCGCATGCCGCAACGGTCACCGCCTACATCGGGGCCGCGCTCATCGACGGCACCGGCAAGCCCCCAATCACCGACGCGGTGATCGTCGTGCAGGCGGGCCGCATTGTCGCGCTTGGGAGTCGAGCGGATACGCCTGTGCCGCGCGGGGCCGGGAGAGTAGCCCTGGGCGGGCGCTTCGTGATTCCGGGGCTCATCAACACGCACGTCCACCTCGCCAGCCCGCCGCTGCCTGCAGTAGCCAAGGCCTACCTTCGCAGGGAACTGTACAGCGGCGTTACCACCGTTCGGGACATGGCAGGCGACGCGCGGCTCCTGGGCGAGCTCAAGCGGGAAGCCTTGCGCGACGAGATCGCCTCGCCGGACATCTATTATTCGGCGCTGGTCTCCGGGCCGGGTTTCTTCTCTGATCCGCGCGTTGCGGTCTCCTCGGCTGGATGGAGTCCCGGTACGGCTCCGTGGATGCACTCAGTGGACGAGCAGACAGATCTGCGGCAGCTCATCGCCGAAGCCAAGGGAACGGGCGCGACCGGGATCAAGATCTATGCGGACTTGCCGCTCGACCTGATCCGGGCCGTGACGCTGGAGGCGCACCGCCAGGGCATGAAGGTCTGGGCACATGCGTTCGTGCCGCCGACGCTGCCCGCGGAAGTTGCCGGGTCCGGTGTCGATTCGATGAGCCACGCGGATTTCGTCGCCTACGAACTGGCAGACCCGGTCCCGCAGAAATTCAGGGACCTGCCGCCGATCGATCCCGCCGCGGCTCAACCCAACGCTCGCATCGACCGCGTGCTGCAGAAGATGGCCCGCAACCACGTCATCCTGGATGCCACGGTCGACATCAGCTACTTCAGTCCGTCGAAATATTTTCCCCAGGGCATCGCTACCGCGATTGCCGGCGAGGCATTCCGGGATGGCGTGCTACTGTGCACGGGCACGGACGACGATCCGGATTTTCACTACACGGACAGCCGGCTACTGGATGAAATCGAGCGCCTGGTACAAGCCTCACGCCTGAGCCCCATGGACGCCATCGCCGCGGCGACCGCCAACGGTGCACTGGTGCTCGGGCTGGCCGACCAGGTTGGCACGCTGGCTGCCGGCAAGGCCGCCGATTTCGTCGTGCTGAAGCGCAATCCGCTCGCGGACATCCGCAATCTGCGCAGCGTCGAGATGGTGGTGAAGCGCGGAAGGCAGTATCCACGGTCGAAGTACCTGCCGGCGAACCCCGCGCTGGTCCCGGCGGGCGCGTACTGAGCGTCCTTCAGAACATGCTCGACGGATCGATGTTCCCGCCATCCTTCGGATCGCGCGACGGGATGAATTCGCCAGTGATCATCGCGTCGTACCCTTGACCGGGCCCGACCATCGGGTAGACGCCGGCGTCCGGATCGATGATCACCTCGAGGAACGCCGGGCCCTGGAACGCGAGGAATTCCGCGATCACGGCCGGCACGTCGGCGCGCCGCTCGAGCCGGCGCGCGTAGTGGAATCCATCGGCCTGCGCAGCCTTGATGAAATCCTTCTTGTGCAGCGACTTGTCACTGCCCGACAAGCGTCCCTTGAAGAACAGTTTCTGCCACTGCTTGACCATGCCGTCGCCGAAGTTGTTCAGCACGACGACCTTGACCGGCAGGTTGTAGGTCGTGGCGGTCTCGAGCTCGCCGATGTTCATGCGGATGCTGGCATCGCCATCGATGTCGATGACCAGCCGGCCGGGATTCGCCACCTGCGCGCCGATCGCCGCCGGCAGCCCGAAACCCATCGTGCCCATGCTGCCCGAGGTGAGCCAGCGGCGCGGCGCGCCGAAGTCGAACATCTGCGCGGCCCACATCTGGTGCTGGCCGACGCCGGTCGTGATGATCGCCTCGCCGCGCGTGTGGCGGTTGATCTCCTCGATGAGGTACTGCGGCTGCACCAGCTCGCCCTCGCGCTGGTAGTTCATGCCGTAGCGTTGCCGCAGCGCATCGAGATGCGCGTGCCAGGGCTTGTAGTCGCGCTGGCGCGCGGCACGCCTGACCGCCGCGGCCAGCGCGCGCAGCGCCTCGGGCAAGCGACCGACATGGCTCCAGCGCGCATTCTTGACCTTGTTGATCTCGGCGCGGTCGACATCGAGATGCGCGATGGTGCGCGCCGCGTGCGCGAACTTGGCCGGATTGCCTGCGACCCGATCGTCGAAACGCGCGCCGACCGCGAGCAGGAAATCGCAATCCTCGACGGCGTAGTTCGCCGCCGCGACGCCATGCATGCCGAGCATGTGCATCGACAGCCGGTGCGTGGTATCGATGCTGCCGATGCCCATCAGCGTCGTGACCACCGGGATGTCGAGCGCTTCGGCGAATGCGGTCAGCGCCGCGGCGGCTTCGCCGTTGATAACGCCACCGCCGGCATAGATCAGCGGGCGCTGCGACTCCGACAGCAGTTCGACGAACGCGCCGAGCTGTTCCGGGCTGAGCGTACTCGCATCGAGCGCAGACGTGCGGCGGCGGTAGCCGGGAATCGGCAGCGTGCCCGAACCACTGAAGGTGCCGGCCCAGTTCTGCACATCCTTCGGGATATCGACCACGACCGGACCCGGCCGGCCGCTGCGCGCGATCTCGAAGGCCGTGCGCATCGTTGCTTCGAGCCGCGTCGGATCGGTGACCAGGAACACGTGCTTGGCGACCGGCCCCATGATTGCCGCGACCGGGGCTTCCTGGAACGCGTCGGTGCCGATCGCCGCGGTCGGCACCTGGCCGCAGATCACCACGATCGGTATCGAGTCGGCCATGGAGTCGCGCACCGGCGTGACCGTGTTGGTGGCGCCCGGACCCGAGGTCACGAGGCAGACGCCGACGCGGCCGCTGGCGCGCGCATAGCCAGCCGCCATGAATCCGGCGCCCTGCTCGTTGGCCGGGACGATCAACGGCACCTCGCGCCCGCCGCCGCGGCGCTGCGCCTCGTTGTACGTGAACACCGCGTCGTAGGTCGGCAGGATCGCCCCGCCGCTGTAGCCGAAGATCGCGGTGACGCCCTCGTCGGCCAGCACCTGCACGATGATCTCCGCCCCGCTCATGGCCTTGCCGGCCAGCGGGTGCGCGGCGGTCACCGATTTGGGCAGCGCCTCGTCCATGGGCAGAGCCTATCAGCTTGGCACGCCCGCACAAAACTCGGCTATTCTTGCGGGGCCATGCGGCACATCATCGGCATATTGTTGCAGAACGAGGCGGGCGCGCTCGGGCGCGTGGCCGGCATGTTCTCGAGCCGCGGCTACAACATCGAATCGCTGTCGGTCGCGCCCACCGACGACCCGACGGTCTCGCGCCTGACGCTGGTGACCACCGGCTCGAACGCCGTGATCCTGCAGATCGTCAACCAGCTCAACAAGCTCATCGACGTGGTGCGCGTCGACGACATGACGCGCGGCGAGCACCTGGAGCGCGAACTGGTGCTGGCGAAACTGCGCGTCGATCCGGCGCGGCGCGATGCGCTGCGCGGCTACGTGGTGCGCACCGGCGGGCGCGTGCTCGATCCGTCCACCGAAGGATTCGTGGTCGAGTTGCTGGGGAGCGAGGCCGAGGTCAACGGCTTCATGCGCGAAGTCGCCACGCACGGCGAACTGCTCGAGGTCGTACGGAGCGGCGCGCTCGGCATCAGCCGCCACGCGCGCGCACTGCGGCTGGTCGAACCGGCCTAGCGCATTCCAGGCGCTACAGCGCCGACGCGTCGGTTTCGCCGGTGCGGATACGGATCACGCGCGCGATCGAGGTCACGAAGATCTTGCCGTCGCCGACCTTGCCGGTCTTCGCCGCGCCGACGATCGCTTCGACCGCCTGCTCCAGCAGTTCATCGCGCACCGCCACTTCGACGCGGGTCTTCGGCACGAAGTCGACGACGTACTCGGCGCCGCGGTACAGCTCGGTGTGGCCGCGCTGGCGGCCGAAGCCCTTGACCTCGGTGACGGTCATGCCGGACACGCCGAGCTCGGCCAGCGCCGCACGCACATCGTCCAGCTTGAAGGGTTTGATGATCGCGGTAACCAGTTTCATGCGTGCGCTCCCGGCCGGTCGAGGCCTGTCTGGCGGATGGAAGTGCACCTTTCATGCCATGGCGCGCGGTCGCGATTTCGCGGGAGGCGAAGGCCAGGGAGCGATACGGATGCTGCGTACGGCACCATTTTGGCGCGGCGCCTCGCGGCGGCTGCCCGCGCATGGTGCGCGGCAGGCGCTTCAACGCCAGGGCATCAGGCCGGACGATGGCGCAGGCTGGTGAGGCGGCCGTCTTCCTCCGCACCTTCCAGCGCGCGCGCGATCTGTGCCCGCTGCGTGCGCGTCCAGCCGGCCACGGCGTCGACCGGCATCGGCCGGCTGATGTAGTAGCCCTGCGCCAGGTCGCAGCCGAGACGCAACAGCGCGGCCCACACATCCGGCGTCTCGATGCCTTCGGCCACGACCTTCAGCCCGAGGCTGTGGCCCAATTCGATCGTCGTGCGCACGATCGCCTGGTTGCTCGCCGAGCGTTCGAGGTTCATGACGAAGGCGCGGTCGATCTTCAGTTCGTCGACCGGCAGCGCGTGCAGCTGCGCCAGGCTCGAATGCCCGGTGCCGAAATCGTCGATCGCGAAGCGCACGCCGGCGGCGCGCAGCTGCTGCATCACCTGCGCCGCGAGCTGCGGCTCGCGCATGATCGCGCTCTCGGTGACCTCGAGCAGCAGCCGGTTAGCCGGCGCCTGGTGCTGGCGCAGCAGCGCCAGCACGCGCGCCGGCAAGCCGCCGTCGGCAAAATCCGCCGCCGACAGGTTTACCGCCACCTCGAAGTCGAGGCCGGCGCGTTGCCAGTCGCCGAGCTGCGCGATCGCGTGGTCGAGTACCCAGCGCGACAGGTCCGGCAACACCGAGGCGCGTTCGGCCAGCGGGATGAATTCAGCCGGCGAGATATTGCCCAGCGTCGGATGCGCCCAGCGCAGCAGTGCCTCGAAGGCCATCGGCGCGCGGTCGGTCATGTTGACCAGCGGCTGGTAGTGCAGCGAGAGGCCGTTGCCGGCCAGCGCGCGGCGCAACTCGGCCACCAGCAGCACGCGGCGTCGGTGATCCGCGTCGTGCGTCGACTGGTACAGCACGGCGATCGTGCCCTGCTCCTTGGCCTGCAGCAGCGCCACGTCGGCCTGCCGCAGCAGGTCCGGCACCGGCACGCGCGGCGCGCGCCATTCACTGATGCCGGCGCGGATGTCGACGCTCAGGCGCAGGTCGCCGAGCTCGACACCGGCACGCCATTCATCGGCCAGCACCAGCAGGCGATGCAGCAGCTCGCTGTCGTGAAGTGGCGCGGTCAGCACGAACAGGTCGGCGCCGACGCGCGCGCACGGCGCGAATTCTCCCGACAACGCCGACAAGCGCGCGGCCAGGGCCTGCAACAACCGGTCGCCGGCCTGGTGGCCGACCGAAGC
>JAFEDW010000510.1 GCA_018241455.1 Pseudomonadota bacterium
GGAACAGCACGCCGACCACGTTGCCGGAGCGGATCCAGTTCGTGACGAGCGTGTAGATCGACATCACCAGGAAGGCGAAACTGTGGTTGTGGATCAAGAGCAGCAGGTGCTCGAGGTAGTAACGGCGCGGCCGCCAATAGAGCAGTTTCATCAGCGCGGCCATCAACGGCAGGAACACGAACAACGCGCGGCCGAGGTTGTGCACCAGCCGTTCGCCGAATTCGCGGCCGCTGTCGGCGCGGATGTTGCGGCAGGCCGCCTGCAGCCGCGGCAGCAACTGATAGCTCCCGACATGCAGGTTGGTGGTGACGTCGGAGCAATCCTGCGGAGCGATCGGCGCCGCCGGATGCGCTACGCTGCTGCTGCGGCCACCGCCGAGCACGGCGGCCAGCACGAAGAACAGCACGCTGGTGATCAGGTACAGCCGGAACGGCTGCAGGTAGCGCGCGCGGCGGCCGGCGAAATATTCGCGCGTCAGGAATCCCGGGCGGGACAGCAGCGGCCAGATCGTGCCCCACAGCCGCGAATCAGCATGCGTGAGCACCTCGGTGGCCTCGCCGATGAAATGCCCGACCGAATGCGGCTCGGTATCGACGCGCTGGCCGCAGGCGCTGCAGTAGCGCCCCGCGAGCGGCGCGCGGCAGTTGGCGCAGTAGCGGTGCGACGGCGGATGATTCTGGCCCGGAACATCCATATGATGGCCGGCATCATAATCCGGCGCGATCCGGCGGGGGTATCGATCACATGCACACTGAAACCATGACCGGCGAAGGCGGCGGCGAACTGCGCCGCGTTCTGGCCTCGCGCCACGTGTCGATGATTTCCTTCGGCGGCATCATCGGCGCCGGCCTGTTCGTCGGCAGCAGCGTCACGATCGCGGCAGCGGGGCCGGCGATCGTGCTCAGCTACCTGATCGCAGGCGCGATGGTGCTGCTGGTGATGCGCATGCTGAGCGAGATGGCGGTCGCGCTGCCGCACGTGCGTTCGTTCAGCGACTTCGCACGCGTCGGTCTCGGCGACTGGGCCGGGTTCGTCGTCGGCTGGCTGTACTGGTATTTCTGGGTCATCGTCGTGCCGGTCGAGGCGATCGCCGGCGCGCAACTGCTGCAGATCTGGATCGCGCTGCCCGCCTGGGTGCTCGGCGTGGTGCTGATGCTCGTCATGACCGGCATCAACCTGATGTCGGCGCGCTCCTACGGCGAATTCGAATGCTGGTTCGCGCTGATCAAGGTGTCGGCGATCATCGCGTTCATCCTGACGGCGCTGGCCTGGGCGCTCGGCATCACCTCGCACGGCGAACCC
>JAFEDW010000511.1 GCA_018241455.1 Pseudomonadota bacterium
CGCAGTTGCGTTGCGACGCCGAGGAACCCGCGCAGGCCATCCGGGTTGTGCGCGTAGTCCATCAGCACCTGCACGCCGCGCAGGTCGAAGCGCATCATGCGGCCCGGGTTGTCGCCCGGCTGCGCGCCGAAGCGCGCACACACCGTGGAGATCGTCGCCGCCGGAATTCCGAGCGCGACGGCTGCCAACGCCGCGGCGGCCAGGTTGGCGATGTTGTACGGCGCCGTGCCGCCGATGGCGAGCGGCATCGCGGCGACCGGCCCCAGGTCTTGACGGACGCCGGCCGCCTCGACGACCAGGTGGCCGTCGCGCACGCCTGCCGTGGCGGCACCACGTTCGCGGGCGGCACGCAGCGCGGGCGCGTCGGCATCGAGCGCAAACCATCCCAGCTTCGGCATCGCGCGCAGCCGCCGCGGCAGGGTCCTTGCCTTGGCGCGCAGCAACTCGTCGTCCGCATTCAATACCAGCAGGCCGTCGGTGCCGAGCAGCGCAGCGACGGTCAATTTCGCATCCGCCAGCCCGTCGAGGTCATCGATGCCGTATTCGCCGAAATGATCGGTGCTGATGTTCGTGACGACGGCGACGTCGGCGCGCGACACCGCGATGCCGCGCCGCAGGATGCCGCCGCGCGCCGTCTCGAGGATGGCCGCTTCGGCGCGCGGATCGCGCATGACGCGGCGCGTGCCGGCCGGGCCGGAGTAGTCGCCGCTGGCGAGCTGTTCGTCGCCGATGAACACGCCGTCGGTGCAGTTGTAGCCGGCGCGCCAGCCGTGCGCGCGTGCGCAGGCGGCGAGCAGGCGCACCGTCGTCGTCTTGCCGTTGGAGCCGGTGACGACGGCGGTCGGAATATCATGCAGATCCTGCCAGGGCGTGGCCGCAGGAGCGGGCAGTGCATCCAGTGGCCAGGTACGTGCGCCGGTGCCGGCGCCCAGCGTCAGCGCCTCATCATCGAGCAGGTGGGGCAGGTCGTGATCCGCGCTCGCCGCCAGCAGCGCGCGTAGGCTGGGGCGTGCCTCGCGCGCGGCCAGCCGTTCGAATCGCGCCATGGCTGCGGCTTCGTCCAGCACCGGCGGCAGGACCGTCGCGGGATCGGCGGCGTCTTCGAGTGCCGCGGCCAGCATGGCCGCGGGCAAATCCCGCCAACGCTGCGGATCGCTTAGCTGCAGCGTGGCGCATAACGCCCATTCATTGATCTCGGTGGCCAGGAACAGGAGATCGCAGGGCGCGGCGAGCGCCAGCGACACACCGGCCGCGTGCGTCCGCGCGGCCACTTCGGTTTCAGTCCATGCAAGACGTGC
>JAFEDW010000512.1 GCA_018241455.1 Pseudomonadota bacterium
CGATCCGGACGGCGCCGCGAAGCTCGTGGCCGATCTCGAATCGCATGAGGGCTTGCCGACCATCCTCGTGAACAACGCTGGCGTGACCCGCGACGGACTCATGCTGCGCATGAAGGACGAGGACTGGGACCAGGTCATCGAGGTCAACCTGTCGGCCGTGTTCCGCCTGACGAAGCTCTGCCTGAAGCGCATGCTCAAGGAACGGCGCGGCCGCATCATCAACATCACCTCGGTGATCGGCGCGATCGGCAATGCCGGGCAGGCCAACTACGCCGCCGCGAAGGCCGGGCTGATCGGCTTTACCCGCTCGCTGGCCCGGGAACTGGGTTCGCGCAACATCACAGTCAACGCCATTGCCCCGGGATTCATCGAGACCGACATGACGCGTGCGCTGTCGGAACAACAACGCGCCGCCTACCTGGCCCAGATTCCGCTGGGCCGCTTCGGCAGCTGCGAGGACGTGGCTAACACCGTGATTTTTCTCGCCGGAAACCAGGCGGCATACCTGACCGGGCAGACGCTGCACCTGAACGGCGGCATGTACATGGGCTAGACTGTCAAGCCGCTGGTGCGGCATTTACAACGCCAAATAATCAGAAAAATCAAGTACTCGCAAAAAAGTCGGGTGGCAGCGGCCGGGGTGTTCCCCTACAATACGCCGCCGCCAACCGGCCAGAGGGATTTAAGAAGATGAGCAACGTTGAACAACAGGTCAAGGCGATCGTTGCCGAACAGCTTGGCGTCAAGGCCGAACAGGTCACGAGCGCCGCCTCGTTCGTCGACGACCTCGGCGCTGACTCTCTCGACACGGTCGAGCTGGTCATGGCCCTGGAAGAAGAATTCGAGATCGAGATCCCGGACGAAGACGCCGAAAAAATAACCACCGTCCAGCAGGCGATCGACTACATCAACGAGCGCCGCAACAAGGCCTAGGCTCGGGTTCCACAAGTTGAGCAAACGGCGCGTCGTCGTCACAGGGCTCGGCATCGTCTGTCCGCTGGGCAGCACGGTCGCGGACGCGTGGCGCGCGGCGCTGAACGGCGAGAGCGGCATCGCTCCGATCACCCGCTTCGACACCAGCGCATTCCCGGTGAAGTTCGGGGGCGCAGTGCGCGGCTTCGACCTGGCGACGTACCTGCCGCCGAAGGAAGCGCGGCGCATGGATCCGTTCATGCACTACGGCGTCGCGGCCGGCGTGCAGGCGGTCACCGACGCCGGCGTCGACTTCGACAAGCTCGACCGTGACCGTTGCGGCGTCATCATGGGCGCCGGCATCGGCGGCCTCAGCACGATCGAGT
>JAFEDW010000513.1 GCA_018241455.1 Pseudomonadota bacterium
CCGGACGAGCAATTGCTGGTGGGACCGGCATCCGCGCACCCGCAACTGGCGCCGCGACTCGCCGCCGCACTGGGTGGCCAGCCGCATTCGCTGGTGGACGTGAGTCACCGCCAAACGGCGCTGGAACTGTCGGGCGCCGAGGCCACGCCACTGCTCGCGATGGCCTGCCCGCTCGATTTCGACCTCGCGCAGATGCCGGTCGGCTTCTGTTCACGCACCGTGTACGCGAAAGCCGAGGTCGTGCTGTGGCGCCAGGCAGCGCAGCGTTTCCAGCTGCAGGCCTGGCGCTCGTTCCTGCCCTACGTCACCGGGCTCCTCGCGATCGGCTCGCGGGAGCTCGGTTAGGACCGGGCTAGAACTTGTAGCCGACGTTCAGCGAGATCACCCGCGGCCGCAACGGCGTCTGCGCGACGATGAACTGGTCGGTGCTCGTGAACACCGCCTTGTTCGAGTCGGTCAGGTTCTCGGCCACCAATGCCAGCGTCCAGTCGCCGCGCGCGCAGCCGACCGACGCATCGACGGTCGTGTAGGCCGGATCCTCGAAGCGGATGCGCCCGGTGGTGATCAGGCCGTCCGCCGCCAGCGGCGGATTCGAGCCCGCCTGCGTGAACGAGTGCCCGACATGCGACATGCCCACTTGCCAATAGGCCTTGAGATCGTTGACGGCCCAATCGTAGCGGATGCGCACGCTGCTCTGGATCGGCGGCGCGTTGGCCGTCGGCGAGCCCTTCGGACCATAGACGTTCGCCACCCTCGGCGCATTGGCCGCCGTACAGCCGGGCGTGAAATAGGTGCCGCCACAGGTGTAAATGATGGGCTGACCCACATCCGGGGAATCCGGATTGTTGTTCAGCAGAAGCGGCGAATTCGTCTGCTCACTGTGGTTCCACGAGCCGGCGGCCTGGATCGTCCAGCCCTCCCAGGGACGCGCCACCAGCTGCATCTCGAGGCCCTTGAGGTCGAAGTCCTGGCCGTTCGAGTTGAAGAATACGTTGCCGACGACGCTCGAGTAGAAGATCGCGACCTGCACGTCCTTCCACTTTTCCTGGTAGTAGGCGCCGTTGAACTCCAGCCGACGGTTGAACCACTGCGTCTTCCAGCCGATCTCGTTGTTGTCGAGTTTGTCGGAGCGGTACGAGTCGGGCACCTTGTACTGGTACACCTGGTTCTCGTCGTAGCCGTGCAGCGTGCCGCCGTTCTGGTTGAAACCGCCCGGCCGGAAGCCCTGCGAGAACGTGTAGTACACCATCACGTCGGGCGTGATGTGCCAGGTCAGGTTGGCGCGGCTCTTCC
>JAFEDW010000514.1 GCA_018241455.1 Pseudomonadota bacterium
CTTCCAGTCTTCCTGGTAGATGGCGCCGTTGAACTGCAGCCGGTTGCCCAGCAGCGTAGTCTTCCAGCCGACCTCGATATTCGTCAGGTCGTCAGATTCGTAGCGGGCAGGCACACACCATTGGTTCGGCCCGGGTCCCTGCACGCCGTTGGTCGTGACGACCGAAGGCAGGTGGCAGCCCGAACCACGGTTGTAGCCGCTGGATCTGAAGCCCTGCGACCAGGTCGCATACAGCAGAACGTTGTCGTGCACGTGCCAGCTGATGTTGCCGCGGCTCTTGAAGCCCTTGGTCGTGTCGCTGTGCGGATTCTGGCGGTCGAGATTGGTGCCGTACGGGGCGAGCACGTCGCCATAGCCATAGAGCGCGCCCGTGCAGGGGCCGGTCTCGCCGGTACCGTACACCTTGCAGTAGAAGCTGCCCATGTTGCCGCCCAGCATCTCGTTGCTGATGTCGTAATAGCGGGTACCGCCGGTCAGCGTCAGCGAATTGGTGATGTGCCAGTCGAGCGACAGGTAGACGGCCTTCTGCTTGTACTCACGCTTGAAATCGTCGAAGAAGCCGGTGTGCGAGTTGCGGCGTCCAAGGTAGTTCATGCTGGCATCTTGGAACTTGGGAGCCGCCGATGGATCGAGCCACAGGAAGCAGCTGGCCGGTCCACCCACCGAGCATTCCGGCACCGATTTGTATTGCCACTCGGTGTCGTCATAGAGCTTTCGGTCTTCGTAGAACACGCCGCCGATGCCGCTGACTTTCCAGTCACTGGGAGCCGTGAAGCGCAATTCGTGGCTGGTGTTCACGTTGTGGGTCGTGTCGTACCACGTACTGGAGGGCGAATAGCACTTGTCGACCGAGGCGCCGGAGAAGCCGGTGCACTGGTAGTAGCTGCCCCAGACGCCGCGGGCGTAGTTGGTGTAGTCCTGCACCTGGAAGATGTCGCGCACCAGCCTGGCGCCCGCATACTCGAAGTCCAGCGGGCCGACCTTGCCGTTGACGACCAATGCCGTATTGGTGAACTTGTCGTGCGTCAGGCCGTTGTTGAACAGCGTCACCTGCAGCGGATCCAGCGGCTGGTTCTCCGAACCCAGCGGCATCTGGTAAAAGACGCCCGACGCGTTCATGTCCTGGTAGCTCTGCGTGAGCAGCGCGCTCCACACGTCGTTGAATTTGTAGTTCAGGCCGACTCGCAGGCCCTTGTAGGTGACCGGATTGATGTCGGGACCGGCGATGTCGTAGTTGTTGATCACCACCGAGTCAGCCGGCACCACGCCGTTGGTACGTTGCGCAAAACCC
>JAFEDW010000515.1 GCA_018241455.1 Pseudomonadota bacterium
GTGCGAAACCGAACTGCCCGTGGCCTGCCTGCTGCCGGGCCGGCAACCGCCGCCGCGCGAACTGGCGCACACGGTCATCGCCTCGGGCTGGACCGGTGGCCGCATCGCCTTCACCGGGCCGGTGGCAGCGGCGAAATTCCGCGCCATCCAAGACGTCGATGCGTACTGTGCCACGCACTTCGGCAAGGCGTGGCGCACGTTGACAGCCCACGACGGAAATCCTGCCGCTGGCGCGTACGGGCGCGGGCGGCCACCACCCGTGCCGGTGCGCGCATGGGTGGACGAAGTCAACCAGCCCTACGCCACCTGCTGGACGCGCTGAAATGAACGCCGTGCCCGCCAGCGTCCACCGCGTCGGCATCCTCGAGGACGACCCCGACCTGCGCCTGTACCTGGAGCAGATCGTCGGCGAGAGCGCCGAACTGGCGCTGGCGTTTTCCGCCGGCAGCGTCGCCGAGGCGGTCGCACGCAGCGCCGCCGCGCGTCCCGACCTGTGCCTGGTCGATCTGCAACTGCCCGACGGCAGCGGGCTGGATTTCATCGCCGCCCTGAAGGCGACGGCCTCGCCCGCGCGCTGCCTGATCCTGACCGTGCTCGGCGACCGCGAAAGCGTGCTGGCCGCGCTGCGCTCGGGCGCGGACGGTTACCTGCTCAAAGACACCCCGCCCGAACCGCTGCGCCGCGCCATGCTCGCCACCCTGGTCGGCGAAACCCCGCTCAGCCCGCGTGCGGCCGCCTACCTGCTGGAGATCTGGCGCTCGACCCCGGCCGCCGCGAAGCTGCCGTCCGACGCCGCCCTGACCGCGCGCGAGATCGAAGTACTCGGACTGTTCTCGCGCGGCCTGAGCTACCGCGAAGCGGCCGCCTCGCTGGGCATTTCCGCGCACACCGTCGGCGACCACGTGAAGGCGATCTACCGCAAGCTGGACGTGCATTCGTGCACCGAGGCGATCTTCGAGGCGCGTCAACTCGGCTTGATGACGCCTCGGAATTGAGCCGCATCCACAGCGGGCAACGCCGCCTCGACCACGACGCGGGTGCCGCCATCCGCGTCCGTCGGCTCGAAGCGCAACTGCGCACCCATCCGCTGCGCGCGCCAGGCCATGTTCGCAAGCCCGTTGCCGGTCGTGGCGCGTTGCGCCGGCAAACCGACGCCGTCGTCGGCGATCTCGATGTGCAGCCTGCGCGCGTCGAGGGAACGCACCACGATCCGTAGCTCGGTTCCGCCCGAATGGCGCATGGCATTGTTCGCCGCTTCCTGCATCAGCCGGTACAGGTGCAGCAAC
>JAFEDW010000516.1 GCA_018241455.1 Pseudomonadota bacterium
CTGCCAGCCGCGCGTGCGCAGCATCGGGATTCCTTGGGCATCGGCGCGGACATCGAAGGCGAGGCAGACGCGATCGGCGCCGAAATCCGCCAGCCAGCCGGCGACCTTGTCGGGAGATTCCACGGCCGCGCTGCCGATGACGACGCGTGCCACGCCGAGCGCGAGCAAATCCGCCGCGGCCTGCCGCGTGCGAATGCCGCCGCCCACCTGCAGCGCGATACCGGACTCGGCCGCGAGACGCGCGATCGTCGCGTGGTTTGCGCGCTCGCCATCGCGCGCCCCATCGAGATCGACCACGTGCAGCCAGCGCGCGCCCAGGCCGCGGTACCTGCGCAGCAATTGCAGCGGGTCGTCGGGGTAACGCGTTTCCGCGGCGAAATCGCCCTGCCGCAGCCGCACGCACTGTCCGTCCCGCAAGTCGATGGCCGGAAGCAGCAGCATCACAGCTCCAGGAAATTCCTGAGCAGCCGCGCCCCGGCCGCACCCGATCGTTCCGGGTGGAACTGCACGCCGTGGAAATTGCCGCGCGCCGTCACGGCGCACAATGCCTCGCCGTAGTCGACGGTGGCGCTGCACCGATCGGTGGCCGGGGCGGCGTAGCCATGCAGGAAGTAGAAATGGTCGTTGCTGCCGAGTCCAGCGAGCAGCGCGTCGGCGCCGCGCAGCCGGCAGGTGTTCCAACCCATGTGCGGCACCGGCCGCCCCGGCGCGGCGGCCAGGCGCCGCACCGTGCCGCTGTGCACGCCGAGGCAGGGCGTGTCGCCTTCTTCGGAGTGTTCGAACAGCAATTGCATGCCGAGGCAGATGCCGAGCAGCGGTTGGCGCAATGCGCGGATCGTCTCGACCAGGCCAGCGGCGCGCAGTCGCGCCATGGCATCCGCCGCGGCGCCGACACCGGGCAACAGCAATCGCCGGGCGCTGGCGACGCGCGCCGGATCGGCGCTGACCTCGCTGCGTGCGCCGAGTCGCTCGAGCGCGTAGCGGAGCGAGGCCAGGTTGGCGCCGCCGCTGCCGATGATGAGCACATCCGCTGCACTCACAGCACGCCCTTGGTGCTCGGCAGCTCATGGCCTTCGCGTCGCAGTGCCGGCCGCAACGCGCGGCCCACGCCCTTGAAGCAGGCTTCGATCATGTGGTGCGTGTTGTCGCCGCGCACTGTCAGGTGCAGTGCGCAGCCGAGCGCATCGCTCAGCGAACGGAAGAAATGCGGCACGAGTTCCGTCGGCAGCGCGCCGACCGTGGCGCGGCCGAAGCCGCCGGCAAAAGTGAAGTAGGCGCGTCCGGAC
>JAFEDW010000517.1 GCA_018241455.1 Pseudomonadota bacterium
AATCGCGGCGGCCACGGCTTCGGCGCCGAGCGCCAGCGCGGTCGCATCCCGCGGTACGTAGACGGTCGTGCTCATGAGGGCTTCGCCACCAGTTCATCGAAGCGCGCCGGCGTCACCAGCGCGTGCAGCTCCTTGTCGATCATCATCGACGGACCGCAGGCGCAGTTGCCGAGGCAGTAGACCGGTTCGAGCGTGAATCGGCCGTCCGCGCTGGTTTCGTGGAAATCGACGCCGAGCTTGCGTTTCGCGTGCGCCTCGAGCGCCGCGGAGCCGGAGGCCTGGCAGGCCTCGGCGCGGCACAGGTAGACCACCTGCTGGCCGGGTTTCGCCTGGCGGAAATAGTGGTAGAAGCTCAACACGCCGTGCACTTCGGCGCGTGTCAGGTTCAGTTCGAAGGCGACGAGCGGCACGGCGCGCGGCGGCACCCAGCCGAGGCGATCCTGGATGCCGTGCAACACCGGCAGCAGCGCGCCCTGCGCCTGGCGATGCTCGTTCACCGCCGCGAGCACGGCTTTGCGCTCATCGGCCGGCAGGTCGGAACCGGGTTCGACGCGCAGTGGCACGGTGACCGGACGGCGCGTGTTCATGCCAGCACTCCGCAATACACGGTGAAGCGCGGCGGTCGCGCCCAGCCGACGAGCGTCATGCCCGCTTCCCTGGCGAGCTTGAGCGCCAGCGTCGTCGGAGCGGAGATCGCGGCCACCAGCGAGCAGCCGACTTCGGCCGCCTTGTGCACGACTTCATAGGAAGCGCGCGAGGTTACCAGCAACGTGTGCGGCACGGCGCCCGCGCGCATCACTGCGCCGACGGCCTTGTCGATCGCATTATGGCGGCCGACATCCTCGCGCACGTGGAAACCGCCGTCGGTGGTCAGCAGCGCCGCGGCATGCACCGCGCCGCTCGCCTCGTTCATCGGTTGCATCGTCGCCAGCCGCTCCATGCCCTCGCACAGCGCCCGCGCATCGATCGCCGGGCCGCGGGCGACGTGCCGCACCGGGCGAATCGCCGCTTCGAGCGTCGAAGTACCGCACAGCCCGCAGCCAGTGCGTCCGGTCAGGTTGCGCTCGCGGGTTTCCAGCAGCGCGAAGCGCACGTCGGGGATGCGCATCTTCAAGGCCACACCGTGCGGTGACCAGACCTGCTCGAGCAAACTGAGCTCATCCGCCCTCCTGACAATGCCTTCGGTCAAGGCAAACCCCAGTCCAAAATCTTCCAGGTCCGCGGGTGTCGCCATCATAACCGCGTGCGCGAGGCCATTGAAATGCATGGCCACCGGCGTTTCCAC
>JAFEDW010000518.1 GCA_018241455.1 Pseudomonadota bacterium
ACCGGTACGACTTCGCCGAATCCGGCGGTGTCGGCCGCGCTGACGGGTACGGGCACGGCGCCGCCGGTGCCGGGCGTTCCGACGAACCTGAACGCGTTCCGCGGCGGTTTCGGCGGCGCGATCACGGCCAACCTGAGTTGGGGCGCGGTGCAGTACGCGTCGAGCTACGACGTGCAGTGGTCGACTTCATCGACGTTCTCGCCCAGCACGTTGATTACCGGCGCCACCTCGGGTAACAACTACACCTTCAACGGTGGAGCGAATGGGCTCGCCAGCGGCACGACGGTGTATTTCCAGGTGCGCGCGGTTAACATCACGGGAGCGGGCGGCTGGAGCGCCACCTTCAGCTCAACGGTACGCTGATTCGGCCAGTTCCCAGGGGCGCCTTCGGAAACGAGGGCGCCCCCGTTTTTCAGCGATGAACACACACAGTAGAAAACGGGCTGATCACCGCGCGGCGGCGCGCAGCTGGGCCTTGGCCTGCTGCCTGATTGCGACGATGGCCGTGGCGCAGGAAGCCGCGGTGGGCGCTGCGACGCAGCCGGAGGCGGCCACGTCGGCCACTCCTTCGGCGCCCGTATCGCAGTCTTCGGCACCCGTGTCGCAGCCTTCTACTCAGGCGGCAAGGCATGCGGTGCGGCATCGCACGGCCGGCATGGCGCTCGACGAGCGGGTGCAGCTGATGACCAGGGAACTGGGTCTCGACGCCCTGCAGCAGGCCGAGTTGAAGAACATCCTGCTGAACCAGCGTGCCGAGGTCATGGCCGTCTGGGACAACACCTCGGCGCCTGCCGCGCTGCGCATCAGCGCGACGCAGGCGATCAGCGAGAAAACGGCCGATCGCATCCGCGCCATGCTCAGCGATGCGCAGCGCGAGAAATATATCAAATCGCGGCCGCACGACACGCCGGTGGGCGCGCCGGGCGGCGACCTGCAGAAGTGGATGACGGCCACGCAGGGTCACTAGCCCCACGGCGCGTCGCGGCCGCGGAAGGCCGATGCGACAATGTGTAGCCGAAAGGCTGCAATTTCCGATACTTGAGTTGAACCGGGCCACCGCCGCGTGGTCTCATATTCAACAGCGCTCAACCGCACGGAATCGACCCCGAACGTGACGTACAAGATGAAATACACGCTGCTGGTTTGCCTGTCGGTACAGCTCCTGGTCTGCGGTGCGGGCGTTGCCGCGGCAGCGCCGTCGACTGCGGCTGCCCATCAGCCGGTCGTCACGAACAAGAAGGCGTCGCGCTATGCCGCCGGCGCCATGCCGCAGAGTGCGCGTTGG
>JAFEDW010000519.1 GCA_018241455.1 Pseudomonadota bacterium
CCGCGTGGCTGCCGCGCCAGTTGCTGCGTCAGCGCGCGCGTGCGTACGAGGTGCGCCGCGAAGGCTTGCATCTGCTTGAGGTCCCGCAGGCCGTGATTTGGCGCCATCCGGCCTGACGCCAGTTCCCTGCGGATGACAGCGTCGGCGGTCTTCGCGCAGACCTCGTCGCCCACCAGGCATTCCTTGACGACCAGCATGGAGTAACTGTGGCCGCGAATCTCGCGAAAGCTCTCCAGCTCCTTTTGTTCGATGCCCTTCTCGGCCATGCTCATGATGGTTCGGTGCAATGCCAGCAACGCCGCGCGCTGCTCCGGCGAACGGGCCTGCTCGAATGCGTCGTGGATCGCGACGCGACATGCGCGCCAATGGGCCACGGCTTCAACGGTGTTCTCGGGCACCTGCCCAATCAGTTCGTTGTGAATCATGGCGCGAGTCCATTGCAGGGATATCGTATGCAATATGCAGTGCGCCACGGCATCGTGACCGGCAGCAGGTCACATTATTCAGGCCCGGGGGTGGAGTGCACACCGAATCAGGACTGTGTGTGACGTAAACAAGCCGTGAATAGGCTGTTGTCGAGTCTGGCAGGCACTGCAAATGGCTATTTAAAAGACACCTGGATCTGCCCTGGGCCACCTACGAACCGAAGAGTTCGCCTGTTCAGCGACTTTCTCAGGTCAACGTCGACGGGTCGACCGCTGCAGCCAGCAGCAGGCGCGAGGTCTGCGGCACTCGGTCACGCAAGTCTTTCCAGCCGCACACGCCGGTCGTACGTGTGCTTGAGTTCATTCACCCGATCGTTGCGTTGCCCGCGCCAAATGCGGCGCGTAGCATCGATCCCATGGATAGACGCGAATTCATCACCTGGTCGGTCGCCGGAGGCTGTGCGCTGGCGCTGGCCGCGCGGGCGAACCCCGGGCCAAAGCGCCTGTCGCCGTGGATCACCTTGCATGCCGACGGCACGGTGACATTGGTCAGCACCGCGCTGGAAATGGGCCAGGGCTCGCGCACCGGGCAGGCGCAGATTCTCGCGGACGAACTTGACGTGCCCTGGGAGGATGTCCGCGTGGTCCTTGCGCCCGAGCAGGATCCCTATCTGATCGACGGCGCCTTGTATTCGGGTGGCAGTGAAACCCTTCGGACGCGCTATGAGCTGCTGCGGAAGGCGGGCGCCAGCGTGCGCCATCAGCTGATCGCGGCCGCGGCGCTGTCGTGGCGCGTGCCGGCCGAGAGCTGCGAGGCCACTCTGGGTATTGTGAAGCACATCAGCTCTGGCCGCAGCCTG
>JAFEDW010000051.1 GCA_018241455.1 Pseudomonadota bacterium
ATGTACGTGATCCTCGACCGCGCCTTGCCGGCGCTGGGCGACGGATTGAAGCCGGTGCAGCGGCGCATCGTCTACGCAATGAGCGAGCTGGGCCTGTCGGCGGCATCGAAGCACAAGAAATCGGCGCGCACGGTCGGCGATGTCATCGGCAAGTTCCATCCGCACGGCGACTCGGCCTGCTACGAAGCCATGGTGCACATGGCGCAGGACTTCTCCTACCGCTATCCGCTCATCGACGGGCAGGGCAACTGGGGTTCGGCGGACGATCCGAAGTCCTTTGCGGCGATGCGCTACACCGAGTCACGCCTGACGCGCTACGCCGACCTGCTGCTCGATGAGCTCGCCGACGGCACCGTGGACTGGGGCCCGAATTTCGACGGCTCGCTGGAAGAGCCGCTGCTGTTGCCGGCGCGGCTGCCGAATCTGCTGCTGAACGGCGCGTCGGGCATCGCCGTCGGCATGGCCACCGACATCCCGCCGCACAACCTGCGCGAGATCGCCGCGGCCTGCGTGCACCTGCTCGACGAACCGGATGCGACGACGCGCGCGCTGATGAAGCACGTCAAGGGGCCGGACCTGCCGACCGGCGCCGAGATCATTTCCAGCCGCGATGATTTGGTGGAGTTCTACGACAAGGGTGCCGGCAGCTTCCGCGCGCGCGCGGTGTGGGAGCAGGAGAAGGAAACCGGCCACATCGTCATCACGCAATTGCCGTACCAGGTGTCGGGCAACCGCGTGCAGGAGCAGATCGCGCAGCAGATGCGCGAGAAGAAGCTGCCGATGGTCGAGGACATCCGCGACGAATCCGACCATGAGAACGCCACACGCCTCGTCATCGAGCCGCGTTCGAACCGCGTCGATGTCGAGCAGTTGATGGCGCACCTGTTTGCGACCACCGACCTCGAGCGCAGCTACCGTGTCAACCTCAACGTCATCGCGCTCGACGGGCGGCCGCGCGTCATGGGGCTGAAGGCGCTGCTGGCCGAGTGGCTGGAATTCCGGCGCCGCACGGTGCGCCGCCGGCTCGAGTTCCGGCTCGACAAGGTCTCGCGGCGGCTGCACATCCTCGACGGCATGCTGATCGCCTACCTCAACCTGGACGAGGTGATCCGCATCATCCGCCGCGAGGAAGAGCCGAAGCCGGTGCTGATCAAGCGCTTCAAGCTCTCCGACGAGCAGGCCGAGGCGATCCTCGAGACGAAGTTGCGGCACCTCGCCAGGCTCGAGGAAATGAAGATCCGCGACGAGCAGCAGCGGCTGGCGGAGGAGCGCAAGGAAATCGAGGCGCTGCTCGCCAGCAAGGCGAAGCTGACCAAGCTGATCCGCGCGGAGATCGTCGCCGATGCCGCCGAGTACGGCGACGAGCGGCGCACGCGCATCGTCGAGCGCGCCGCGGCGCAGGCGATCGAGGAGACCGACCTGGTCGCCAACGAGCCGGTGACCGTCGTGCTGTCGACCGGCGGTTGGGTGCGCTCGGCAAAGGGCCACGACATCGATCCGCGTTCGCTGGCCTACAAGACCGGCGATGCCTTCCAGGCCGCGGCGCGCGGGCGCAGCACGCAGGCGGCGCTGTTCATCGACAGTACCGGCCGCGCCTACAGCCTGCCGGCGCACAGCCTGCCGTCGGCGCGCGGTGCCGGCGAACCGCTGTCGGGTCGGCTCGATCCGCCCGATGGCGCGCGGTTCGCCGGCGTGCTGATCGGCGAGCCGACCGACCTGTGGCTGCTCGCGACCGACGCGGGCTTCGGCTTCACGGTGCGGCTCGCGGAACTGCAATCGCGCAATCGTGCCGGCAAGGGCGTCATCAACGTGAGCGCCGGCGCGACGGTGTTGCCGCCGGTGCCGGTGCCGGCGGGCGACGCGCTGGTGGCCGCCGTCAACAGCGAAGGACGCATGCTGGTGTTCCCGGCGAGCGAGGTGCCGGAGTTGCCGCGTGGCAAGGGCAACAAGCTGTTCGGCATCCCGGGCAAAAAGGCCGAGGCGCGCGAGGAATTGATGATCGCGATCGCTGTGCCGGGCCCTGGCCAGTCGCTGCGCGTGTATTCGGGCGAGCGGCAGATGACGCTCAGCGCCACGGACCTCAAGCATTACCTCGGGCAGCGCGCGCAGCGCGGCGCGGTGCTGCCGCGCGGCTGGCGCACGGTCGAGCGCGTTGAAGCCATCGACTGAATGAAAACGGGGCGGCGCCTTGGGCCGCCATCGGCCCAGGGCTCCGCCCCGCCGTTCATCAACGCCCGCCGCCCGTGCGGCGAGCCCAGTGCCTTACTTCGCGGCTGGCGCCGGCGCCGGCTTCGGCAGCGTCATCTTGATCGCGGCGGCGGCGGCTTCGGCCTTCGCCTTCACGTCATTGGCGGTGCCGACGGCTTCCTCGATGTTGCCCGCGGCAAAGGCGGCCTGCGCCTTGCTCCACAGCGAGCCGGCATCGGCGATGCTGGACTTGGCCGCGGCCACGTCGACGCCCGCCGGGGCATGCTTCATCTTGGCGAGCGCGTTCACCTTGTTCGTCACCGAAGTCACGAGGCCCGGGAGCGAGGCGGCCAGTGCCGGCCATTGCGCGCTCATCGCCTTGACGACCTCATCTTTCTTCAGCATCGCAGCGCCGAGCAGGCCCTGCGCATCGGTCAGCACGCCCGGCGCGCTGCTGAGCACGGTCGCGTAGTCCTTGTTGTCGAACGAGGTCTTCAGGTCGGCCAGCTTCTTCTGCACGGCGGCGAGCTGATCGGGGATGTACTTGCCCGCATCCGGAGCGGCGGCGTTCACGGCGCTTTCGACTCCGGCGATGGCCTTCTGCGCCGGCTCCATCTGGCTCGCGCAGGCGCCGAGCAGCAGCGCGGCGGCAACGGCCAGAAATCCAACGGTCTTCCTGTTTCGCATCATCATGGCAGTCTCGCTCCTGATTTTGGTTCTTTGGCAGGTCGAAATCCGGCGACGCCGCGGCCTGTCTGCCGGGCATGTTATCGCTTCGCCGCGACGGGCGCTGCGCTATTCGCCGGCGCGATGACAGCTGACGAGGCTGGCGCCCAGCGGGCGGATGGCCGGTGCCTCGGCCGCGCAGCGTGCCACGGCCATCGGGCAACGGTGGCGGTAGGCGCAGCCGCCGCCGGCTTCGGCCGGCGCGGTTGCAGCGTGGTCGGCGGCCGGCGCCGGTGCAACGGGGCGTTGCGCCGGATCCGGAACCGGGTTGGCGGCCAGCAGCGCGCGCGTGTACGGATGTTGCGGCGCGCCGAACAGCCGTTCGCGCGGCGCCTGCTCGACGATCCGGCCGCGGAACAGCACCATGACCCGGTCGCACAGGAATCGCACCGTCGGCAGGTCGTGCGCGATGAACAGCAGCGCCAGGCCCAGCTCGGCGCGCATGTCGTGCAGCAGGTTGGCGATCTGCGAGCGGATCGACACGTCCAGCGCCGCCACCGGTTCGTCGCAGATCAGCAGCCGCGGACCCAGCATCAGCGCGCGCGCCAGGCCGACACGCTGCGTCTGGCCGCCCGAGAGCTGGTGCGGAAATCGCGCCAGCAGTTCGGGCCCCAGTCCGACGCGCGCCAGCATCGCGAGCACCTGTTGCTCGTGCTGCGCGCGCGCGGCCCGCCGGTATTCCAGCAGCGGTTCCGCGATGAGTTCGAGCACGGTCATGCGCGGATCGAGCGCGCCGAGCGGATCCTGGAACACGACCTGCATGCGTTCGCGCACGCCGCGCAGCGCGGCGCCGCGGAGCGAGAGGAGTTCGCGCTGTTCGAATTGCACGCTGCCCGTCGCAGGCACCAGCCGCAGCAGGGCACGCGCGATGCTGGACTTGCCGCTGCCCGATTCGCCGACCAACCCGACGCTCTCGCCGGCGGCGATGTCGAAGCTGACGCCCCGAACGGCGTCGGCCGCCGCCGCGGCCGCCGTGCGGCCGCCACGGTACCGCACGCGCAGTTCGCGCACCTCCAGCAGGCTGGGCGAATCGCTCATGCGCGGATCCAGGCTGCGTCGACCTGCGTGGCCGAGCCGGTGAAGTGGCAGGCGTTGGCGCGGCCATCAGGCAGCACGCGCAGGTCAGGCTGCCGCGTGCAACGCTCGTGCACCAGCGGACAGCGCGGCGCGAATGCGCAACCCGCCGGCAGTTCGGCCAGGTCGGGCGGTTGGCCCGGTATCGACGGGAGCCGTGCCGGCAGCGGCAGGTCGAGGCGCGGCAGCGAGCGCAGCAGCCCGGCCGTATACGGATGAAGCGGGGCCGCGTACAGCGCCGCGGCTGATGCCAGTTCGACCAGGCGGCCGCCGTACATGACGGCCACCCGGTCGGCCATCGAGGCCAGTGCGCCCAGGTCGTGCGTGACGAACAACGACGCAACGCCGCTCCGTTCGCGCAAGTCGCGCAGCAGTTGCAGCACCTGCGCCTGCACCGTGACATCGAGCGCGGTCGTCGGCTCATCCAGCAGCAGGATCTCCGGTTCGCACATCAGCGCCATCGCGATCAGCACGCGCTGGCGCATGCCGCCCGACAATTCGTGCGGATGGCAGCGCAGGCGCTCGGTCGGTGCGTCGATCTGCACCGTGGCCAGCAGTTCGGCCGCGCGTGACGCCGCCGCGCGTCGCCCGAGGCGCAGTTGCCGGCGGGCGCCCTCGGTGAGCTGCGTGCCGATCGTCAGGTACGGATTCAGCGCGCTCAGCGGGTCCTGGAACACGATCGCGATGCGCCGGCCGCGGATCGCCTCGAGGCGCGCGGCGGGGGCGCCCACCAGTTCCTCGCCGCGATAGCGGATGCTGCCGCTGAGCCGCGCGCCGGGTGCCGACAGGCCCAGCAACGCCAGCAGCAGTTGCGATTTGCCCGAGCCGGATTCTCCCACGACCCCTAAGCATTCGCGTTCGCGCAGTTCGAGATCGACGCCATCGACGGCGTGCAGCTCGCGGCCGTCGCGACGATAAGCGACGCCGAGCGCGTGCAGCCGCAGCAGCGTTTCGCGCGGCTCAGCCATGGCGGTCGTGCTCGTGGCGCGGGTCGAGTGCGTCGCGCAGCGCATCGCCGAGCCGATTCAGGCACAGGATGATCGCCGCAAGGAACAGTGCCGGGATGATCAGCAGGTACGGGTTCGCCTGCATCTCGTTGGCGCCCTCGGCGACCAACGAGCCGAGCGAAGCCAGCGGCGCGTGCACGCCGAGGCCGAGGAAACTCAGCAGCGCTTCGAACAGGATGATGCCGGGAATCGTCAGCGTCGCGTACACGGCCACGAGGCCGCTCAGGTTCGGCAACACGTGCCGCCAGATCATCGCGCCGGTGCGCACGCCGAGCGCGCGCGCTGCCTCGATGTACTCGTGCTCGCGTATCGACAGCGTCTGGCCGCGCACGATGCGTGCGATGTCGAGCCAGGAGACCGCGCCGATCGCGATGAACACCATGAGGAAATGGCGGCCGAACAGCACCTCGAGCACGATGACGAACGGGATGAACGGCAGCGTGTACAGCACATCGACGATGCGCATCAGCACGCCGTCGACCCGGCCGCCGACGTAGCCCGCCACCGCGCCCCAGGCGACGCCGATGGCGACGCTGATCAGGCTGGCGGAGATGCCGACCAGCAGCGAGATGCGGCAGCCCCACATGACCCGCACCAGCAGGTCGCGCCCGAGGCTGTCGGTACCGAACCAGTGACCGCCGCGCAGCGCCGGCGCATGGAAGATCTCCGTCCACACGGGCGTGGCAAAATCGAACGGCGACAGCAGTGGCACCAGCAGCGCGGCCGCGACGATCAGCGCCAGCAGCCACGCCGCCGCCAGCGTGCTCGGGCGCTCGCGCAGCCGCCGAGCGCACTGGCGCCACAGGCCGTCCGCCGTCGCGGCGCGCTTCATGCGCGATCCCGTACGCGCGGGTCGAGCCAGGCGTAGCACAGGTCGACCAGCAGGTTGAGGCCGATGATCAGCGCGCCATACAGCACCGTGATGCCGGTGACGACGGTGTAGTCGCGGTTCAGCGCGCCGGTGACGAACAGGTGTCCGATGCCCGGCAGGCCGAATACCTGCTCGACGACGATCGATCCGGTCAGCACGCCGGCGATGGCGGGACCGAGGAACGACACCAGTGGCAGCAGCGTCGGGCGCAGCGCGTGGCCCAGCACGATGCGGTGCGGCGGCAGTCCCTTGGCGCGCGCAGCGCGGATGTACGGCTGCCCGAGCGCGTCGATCGCCGCTGAACGCACGATGCGCGCGATGTAGGCCGTGTACGGCAACGCGAGTGCGACCGCAGGCAGCAGCAGGTGCCGCCACGAACCCGCGACCCAGTCGCCGGCCGGCAGCCAGTGCAGCCGCATCGCAAACACCAGGATCAGCAGCGGTGCGGTCACGAACACCGGCACCGATATGCCGAGCATCGCGACGCCCATCGGCAACTGGTCGCGCCAGCTGCCGGGCCGCGTCGCCGCGATGAGCCCGGTGGCGCAGCCGAGCAGCAGCGCCAACAGCATCGCTGCGCTGCCGATCGCGGCATCGACGGGCAGTCCCTGCGCAATCAGCTCGTTGACCGAGGTGTTGCGATACTGGAACGACGGACCGAAGTCGCCGTGCGCAAGTTGGCCGAGGTAACGCAGGTACTGCCGCCACACCGGCTCATCCAGGTGGTAGCGCGCCTCGATGGCGCGCTGGATCTGCGGCACCAGCACCTTGTCGGAATCGAACGGCCCGCCGGGCGTCAGGTGCAGCAGCATGAAGGCGAGCGTCGCGATCACCAGCAATGTCGGGATCGCGATCAGCAGCCGGCGCAGCAGGAAGCGCAGCAAGCTAATGGTCCTGGTGTTCGAGCAGGTACATGTACTGCGACAGGTTGCGGTCCTGGATGTTGCTGGTCCAGCCGCGCAGGTACGAGCGGATCAGGTGCCGCGTCGCATAGTAATAGAGCGGGATGCAGGCCACGTCCTCGTTCAGGATCGCCTCGGCCTGCGCCAGTTCGTCGAGCCGCCGCGCCGCGTCGGGATCGTTGCCGGCCGCGCTCATCAGCGCGTCGAAGCGCGGATTCGAATAGCCGCCGTCGTTGTAGCCAAAACCGGTCTGGAACAGCTGCAGGAAGGTCAGCGGATCAGGGTAGTCGCCGATCCACGCGTAATGGAACAGCGCCTGCTGCTTCAGGTGGCGCTCGTTGAGCTGCACCTTGAACTCCTGGTTGTAGGGTTCCACTTCGGCGCCGAGGTTCGCGCGCCACATGGCCGCGACGGCTTCGTAGGTGCGGCGATTGTCGGAATCGGTGGGATAGTGCATCTCGACCCGCAGCGGATGCGCGGCCGAATAGCCGGCCTCCGCGTAGTAGCGGCGCGCCAGCGCGTGGCGTTCGGCCTCCGGCAACTTTGCCCACGCGGGCACCGGCGCGTGATAGCCGGGGAGCGGGGGCGTCGGCGTAAAGGCCGGCTGATACAGGCCCTGGCGCACGTAGCGCACCAGCGTTTCGCGATCGACGCCCAGCGTGAGCGCCATGCGCAACGCGCGGTTGCCGGCGAACGGCGGCCGCGTGACGTTCAGGCCGAGCACGAAATTGCCGAGATAGGGCGCGCTGACGACCTGGTCGCCGAGGCGCGCGCGCAACCATGCGGTCTGCTCGGCCGAAAACGAATCCGTGAACGCGATGTCGCCGGCGAAGAAGCGCTCGGTCTGCGCGGCGCGATCGAGCTGCAGGTACACCACCTGCTCGAGCCGCACATGCGCGGCGTCCCAGTACAGCGGGTTCTTCACCAGCGTGACGCGGCCGCCGATGACGTATTCCTGCAGGCGGAACGCGCCGTTGCTCACCATGTTTTCGGGCCGCACCCAGTCCTCGCCGTGCGCGCGATACGCGGGCTCGTATTGCGGAAAGGTGTAGGACTTGGTCAGCAGGCTGAGCAGGAACGGCGTCGGCGCGTTCAGTTCGATGCGCACGGTACGTTCATCCGGCGCGCTGATGCCGAGCGCCGCGACCGGGAGCTTGCCCTCGGCGACCGCCAGTGCGTTGCGCACCGGCGAGAGCGCCTCGGCGTAGTCGGAGGCGGTGCGCGGATCGACCGTCCGCCGCCAGGCGTAGACGAAATCGCCGGCGCGGATGGGTTCGCCGTTCGACCAGCGCGCGGCGCGCAGGTGAAAGGTCCAGGTGCGCCCGTCGGCGCTGGTTTCCCAGCGTTCGGCCACGCCGGGCTGCGGCTCGCCATCCTGGCCCAGCCGCATCAGGCCTTCGAACAGGTCATCGAGCACGTGGGCCGCCGGCACATCGGTCGACAGCGAGGGGTCGATGCTGCGCATGCCGCCCGCGTCGACGGCGCGGCGCAGCACCTGCGTGGCGGCGAGTCGCTGTTCGCCCGGCGGCGGCGCGCCGATCGCGGGGGCTGCGGTGTCGCCGCCGCTGCAGGCGCCGAGCGCAAGCGCCGCAACCATCGGCGCCGCGCCGGCAATCCAGCGCAGTGCCGCGGCCTGGCACCTGCGCGGTCTGCTCACGACTTGAGCACGACCTCTTCGGGCGCGTGCACCAGGAAGCCCTGGATGTATTGCACGCCGAGCTGCCACACGACCGCCATCGTGTTCGCGTCCTCGATGCGTTCGGCCACCGTCTGGATCGAACGCTTGCCTGCGGCCTCGACGATCGCGCGCACGCGCTGTTGCAGGTCGGGGTTGGCGGTCAGGCCCTGCATCAGCGAGCCGTCGATCTTCAGGAAATCGACCGGCAGCGCGTTCAGCATGCCGTGCGAATCGCGGCCGGCGCCGAAGTGTTCGATCGCCATCCGGATCTGGCGCTTCTGCAATTCGACCAGCAAGGCCTGCGTCTGCGCCAGGTGCCGTTCGGCGACATTTTCCGTGACCTGGACGCACAGGCGCTGCGGCTCGGCGCCGGCCGTCTTCACTTCGCGTTCGAGCCACTCGGGCAGCGTGCTGTCCAGCACGCTGTCCTTCGACAGGCGCACGAACATCTGGTCGGGTTGCCGCTTGGCGATGACCTCGAGCGCCGCCCGCAGCACCCAGCGGTCGATGTTGCGCATCAGGTCGTTGCGCTCGGCAGCCGGCAGGAATTCGGACGGCAGCACCTCGCGCGCCTGCGTGTCGAGCATGCGCATCGCCACGTCGATGATCTTCTGCGCGCCGCCGCTCAAACTCGCGATCGGCTGCTGCACCAGATGGAAGCGGTTCTCGGCCAGCGCCGCCTTGATGTGCTTGACCCACACCTGGTCATAGGCGAGCACGCGCGTGTCCGCATCGACGCGCTCGTTTACGATGACCTGGTTGCCGCCGCGGTCGACGCATTTCTGCAGCGCCGCCTGCGCGACCGACACGCCCTCGTCGAGCCCGAGGTCGGCGCTCGACAGCGCCGCGAGCCCGGCCGAACAGGTGACCCGCACGCTCTGTTCGCCCATGGCGAAGGTGTGCTTGGCGATACGCTCGACCAGGCTCTCGCTCCAGGCCTCGGCGTCGCGCGTGTTGCCGCGTTCGAGCAGCAGCAACAGACCCGCGGCGCCGAAATGCCCGGCGATGTCATTGGGTCCGAGCATCGCGCGCACCTGCGCGGCGAATTGCGCGATCAGCTCCTCGGTCGCGTTGACGCCGATCTGCCGGGCGACGTCGGTGAATTTGTCCGGACGCAGCAACGCCAGGCAGCGCACGCCGCCGGACGGGGGCTTGGCCAGCCGCTCGGTGCACAGGCGCAGCAGGTGCTGCCGCAGCCACAACCCGCTGGTCGGGTCGCGCAGCACCGCATCGGCCAGTTCGGTGGCCAGCGCGCGCTCGTCGCGCTTGGTGGCGGGGACGATCAACTGCACGCAGGCTTCGCCGTCGAATTCACCGCCGGCCAGCACCAGTTCGAGCGCCACGCCCGAACCGTCGGCCAGCAGCGCGCCGGCCTTGAGCACGTGATCGCTCCAGCGCCCCTGGGCGCAGGCCGCGAGCGCGCCCTTGAGCGGCGCCTGCGTCTCGCCGTCGAACAGGTCCATGACCGGCTGGCCCACCAGCGCGCTGGCATCGGCGTAGCCGAACAGCTCCAGCCACGAGGCATTGACCTGCACGACGATGCCTTCCTGCACCTGCGCGATGGCATCGTTGGAGCGGTGCAGCACCGTCTCGAGCTGGCGGCGGTAATCCTGCGCGGCGCGCAACGTGTTGGTCAGCGTGCGCTCCATCCGGTAGGCGCGCAGTTCGCGATGGAAGACGGCCTGCACATGTTCCGGGTTCGCGATCGACACCGTGTCGCGCGCGCCGCGCGCCATGTCCTGGCCGGTGAGCTGGCTGTCGAACTGCTCGCGGATGACGATCAGCGGCACGCCCGGGGCCATCTGGTCGCGCACCGAGGCCATCGCGGCCAGCCGCTCAGGGTCGGGGGCGAACACGACCACCAATTCGGGATTGAGCTGCTCGAGGGCATCGGGCACATCCTGCAGGTCGGGAATCCACGTGCAGTGCGCCGCCAGTCCGCTGTTGCGCAACAGGCTGTTGAGCGTTTCGACCGGGTCGCGGGAAACGCTCTGCACCAGCACCGGAACTGCCGTGGAATCGCCCAAGAATGATGCTCCGCTGGCGGGCCGCAGCGCCCGCTGAATATGGAAAATTCTAGCA
>JAFEDW010000520.1 GCA_018241455.1 Pseudomonadota bacterium
CGAGCAGCCGGCGGATCAGCAGGCGCGTCGGCGTATACAGCTCGACGAAGCACAGCACATGATCGCCCTGCTTCGTCAGCGACAGCAGCGTGCTCGACAGCACGCCCACGCCCGAAGCGCAGACCAGTGCGTCATCGCGGCCCTGCAGCTGCGCCAGCGTCAATTCGAGCTGGCGCGCATTCGGGTTCGACGAGCGCTGGTAGTTGTAGCCGGGCGACTCGCCGCGCCAGTTGCTGACCGTCTCATCGACGGTGTCGAATTCGAACTTGACGCTCTGGTAGATCGGCGTGACGACGGGTCGGTTGCCGGGCGGGAGCTCGGCTTCCGGCGGATGATTCAGGCGCGTGAACTTGTCCATATGGGGATCAGATTGTACGCCGCGACTGCGCCCAGCGCCGCAGCCGCAACGCGCCTTCGGCCAGTGTTTCGTCACGCTTGGCAAAGCACAGCCGCAGCAGCCGCATCGGCGGCGGCTCGCGATAGAACACCGACAACGGAATCGTGGCCACGCCGGCTTCGTCGATCAACGCATGGGCGAGCTCGACGTCGCTCCAGTCATCCAGTCCGGCATAGCTCGCGAGCTGGAAATACGAGCCCGCCGAGCGCGGCAGCCCGAATCCGCTGCCCTCCAGCAGCGCGCAGAGTCGATCGCGCTTGGCCTGGAAATACGCCGGCAGGTCGGCGCCGCAGTCCGGCCGCTCGCGCAGGTAGGCGGCGATGGCGTGCTGGAAGCTGGTGGCGATCGTGAACGTGTTGTACTGGTGCACCTTGCGCAGTTCGGTGGTCAGCGCCGCGGGCGCCACCGCGTAGCCGATGCGCAGGCCCGTCGCATGCAGCGTCTTGCCGAACGAGAACACCGCGACGCTGCGTTCGCGCAGTTCCGGGTGCGCCAGCACGCTCGCGTGCCGCGCACCGTCGAACACCATGTGCTCGTACACTTCGTCGGCGAGCACGCGGCAATCGCGCCCGCGCAGCACGGCGGCCAGTGCGTCGAGATCGCCGCGGTCGAGGCAGCTGCAGGCCGGGTTCTGCGGCGAATTGATGATCACCAGGCGCGTGCGCTCGTTGAGCGCCGCACGCACGCGGTCCCAGTCGGGACGAAAACGCGGCGGCGCCAGCGGCAGGTGCATGCAGTGCGCGCCAGCGAGGCGCGCCGCAGGGTCGTAGGAATCGTAGCTGGGATCGAACACCAGCACTTCGTCACCGGCGCCGGCGAGCGCCTGGATCGAGGAGAACAACGCCTCGGTGGCGCCGAGCGTCACGGTGATCTCGGCCTGCGGCT
>JAFEDW010000521.1 GCA_018241455.1 Pseudomonadota bacterium
GCCAGGTCTTGCACCGGGTGGTTGGCGCCGTGGTGGCCGAATTTCATCTTCATCGTGCGCGCACCGCTCGCCAGCGCGAGCAGCTGGTGGCCGAGGCAGATGCCGAAGATCGGAATCTCGGTGACCAGCAATTCGCCGATTGCGCGGATCGCGTAGTCGCACGGCTCCGGATCGCCGGGGCCGTTGGAAAGGAAGATCCCGTCAGGTTTGAGGGCGAGGACGTCGGCCGAGCTGGTCTGAGCTGGCACCACGGTGATGCGGCAGCCCTGGTCGGCCAGCAGCCGGAGGATGTTGCGCTTGATGCCGAAATCATAGGCCACTACATGCAGGCGCTGCTGCGCGCGAATCGTCGGCCGGTCGGTGCCACGCGCGATCGTGCCATCGTTCCACTGGTAGAGCTCGCGCGTCGACACGACCTTCGCGAGATCCATGCCCTTGAGCCCGGGAAATCGCTTCGCGGCGCGCACCGCGGCGGCCTCGTCCATTTTCTCGCCGGTCATGATGCAGCCGGCCTGCGCACCGCGCTCACGCAACAGGCGCGTCAGGCGCCGCGTGTCGATGCCGGCGATCGCGACGACGCGCGCGCGCTGCAGGAAATCGGCGAGCGTGCCTTCGGCGCGCCAGCTGCTCGTGATCATCGACAGGTCGCGGATGATGAGACCGGCGGCGAAGACCTGCGATGACTCCATGTCTTCCGGAGTCGTGCCCGTGTTGCCGATGTGCGGCTGGGTCAGCGTGACGATCTGGCGGGCGTAGGACGGGTCGGTGAGAATTTCCTGGTAACCGGTGAGCGCGGTATTGAAGACGACTTCGCCGGTGGTGTTGCCGCTGGCGCCGATGGACTGTCCGCGGAAGATGCTTCCGTCCGCGAGCGCCAGCACCGCTGGTGAGATCACTTAAACCATCCCCTTCGAGCGCAACTCCGGGATCTTGGAGGGTATATGCACAAAGCGGGAGGAGTTCTTGTGGAACGCCCCCCGCCTTGTGCGGACTAACCCGACAATCGGATTACGCGCGAAATTCTAAGGACAGCGCCTGTGCCTGTCCATGCGCCATTTGACCCTGTTGGGGCAAAAACAGGCCTGAAAACCTCTTTGCAAATAAGGATTTAGTGCAAACGGGGCTTCGCGGGCCCTGGGAGAATTATTTTTCTCGCAATACATCGGCCATGGCGTACGCGCCCGGCTGCCGCCGGGCGAGCCAGGCTCCGGCCCGCAGCGCACCCCGGGCGAATACCCCGCGGTCGGTGGCGCTGTGCCTGAGCGTGAGCTGCTCGCCCG
>JAFEDW010000522.1 GCA_018241455.1 Pseudomonadota bacterium
GATCGTCGCGCCTTGCGGCGTGGGCGCGATGCCGAGCCGGAAACTGTAGCCGAGGGACTTCAGTTCGCCGGCGATGCGCGCGCGCAGCCGCCGCTCGTCGCCGAACAGGGCGCGGCCCGCGCCGACCTCGAGCCACAGCGCCGCGCCCTGCGTCGCGGCGATGCAGCGCGCGTCATCGCTCTCGCCGCGGTCGCTGACCTGGCTGCTCCATTGCAGCGCCCACAGCGCCAGCGTCGCGAGCGCGGCCTGCGTGCTGCGGGAGCTGCGCGTGGCGTCGGGCGACGGCTGCGCCGCATCGGCCGCATTCGCTGCGCCGGCGTCGCTCGCCGCCGCCTCAAGCGCAAAGCGCGGCAGCAGGATGCACAACCAGAGCATGCGCGCGCCGCCCGCGGGCCTTGTGGATGTCGACGTGCAGCCCGTCATCGCGGGCGCTGAGCTTGAGCCGCAGCGCAGCCGGCGAATGTTGCTGGGCCGCGGCCGGTGGCCGGTAGAGCAGGCCGCAACTGCCGCCGGCCTCGGCCGCGAGCTGGAGCCGGCGCACGCGCCGGTCATCGAGCGAGGCGGGCCAGGCGAGCACGGCGCCGATGGCGGGGCAGCGCAGCACCTGCTCGGTGGCCCACAGCACGGCGCGCGCATCGTGCGCCTGCACGAGCAGCATGCGCTCGAGCGCGAGGCCGTGCTGCACGAGCGCGGGCGGGTAGGGCAGGCAGGGCGGCGCGATCCACGCGAGGTATCGCCCGGCGCGGCACAGTTGCGCCAACGCCGGCATCAGCAGCGAGAGTTCGCCGATCCCCTGCGCCTCGGGCATCAGCTCGGTGATTGCCCCCACCGGCCACCCGCCGCCCGGCAGCGCCGCATCGAGTTGCGCAAAACCCGTCGGTACCACCACCGCCCGCGCCGGGTCGTCGGCTTGCTTGCCGCCGCAGATATGTTCCAGCCTCGTACGCAACTCATCACGGCTCAAATGCTGTGCAGACTGGACGGAGAGGTCGTTGCCCCTTTTTCCAAAGCGAGTTACGGGGAGCGACGAAAAAGGGGCAACGGCCTCTTCGTCCAGCGTGTACAACGCTTGATCCGTCATGATTTGCGCGCCTGGGGCATGCCACTGCGCACGAGCCCGACGACCAGCCCTTCGATGGCGCAGTGCTGGTGACGCAGGTCGACTTCGATCGGGCGAAACGCGGCGTTCGCGGGCTCGAGCCGCAGCAGGTGGCCCTTGCGGCGGTAATACTTGACCGTGGCTTCATCGCCCAGGCGCGCGACGACGATCTGGC
>JAFEDW010000523.1 GCA_018241455.1 Pseudomonadota bacterium
GCAGCGCCGGCATCGCGCCGAAGGCATCGGCATGCTGCCGGCGCAAATGCTCGCCGCGCAAACGGCCGCATTGGCGGCGGCCTTCGCAGCCCGCGCTTCGGACGCCGAACTCATCGCGCTGGCGCGTGCGGCGATCACCGCGCTGTGCGATGAGCAGGGCCCGGCTACCGCGACGCTCGATGCGCGCATCGCGCGCGCGGTCGAAAAGGTGCGCGGCCAGCTCGATCGCGCGGTGCAACTGCGGGATATCGCCGCGGCCGTGCACTTGTCTCCGGAACGTTTTCGGCATCTGTTCCTGGCGGAAACCGGCGTGCGCTTTCGCGCCTACGTGCTGTGGCTGCGGCTCGAGCTGTCGCTGGCGGCCTATGTGGCGGGCAACTCGCTGACCGATGCGGCCCACGCCGGCGGCTTTGCCGATTCCGCGCACCTGTCGCGCACGTTCAAGAAGATGTTCGGCATCACCGCGGCCAGCGTCCTGGCCGAATAGCCGTTTCGTTCAAGCCCGGCCCTGCGATGCGCCCGTAGAGTGCGCACCGTCGAATCCCAATTGAACCCACTACCGGAGATTGCCATGAAGACGATGAACGACGAGACCTGCAACTGTAAGCCCTGCCCGGGCACCGCCTGCCGCTGCGGTTGCCAGCAGTTGTCCGACCGCGCGGGCTGCGGCTGCAGCACCGCCTGTGCCTGCGCCGGACGCTGCGCCTGCGCCAGCGCCTGAACAGCACGAGCGCATAGGAGGCGACGATATGCCCATTGCCATCGGCATCACGCTGGCCATCGCGGTCGGCCTGTTCGCCACGCTGGTTGGTTTCGACAAGGAGCGGGCGTTCTACTCGACCGTGCTGCTCGTCGTCGCCTCCTATTACGCGCTGTTCGCCGTGCTGGGCGGTTCGCTGCACGCCGTGATGCTCGAGTGCGGTGCGATGACCGTGTTCATCGTGCTTGCGGCCATCGGCTTTCGCACCACGATGTGGCTGGTGGCCGCGGGGCTGCTGGGGCATGGCCTGTTCGATCTGGTGCACGGCGCGCTGATCGCGAATCCCGGCATGCCGCATTACTGGCCGGCCTTCTGCTCGGCCTATGACGTGGCCGCCGCAGGCTACCTGGCCACGTTGCTGCTGCGTCGTGGCCGCCACGCCGCATTGCCACCGCAATCTGCCTGACCTCTCCTGGAAACCCCGATGCATCACGACTGCCATTGCGATCCCTGCCGTTGCCGCGAATCCGGCCCGCGGCGTTCCGCCACCCCGGCGGCGAGCGGCGCGCCGCG
>JAFEDW010000524.1 GCA_018241455.1 Pseudomonadota bacterium
GACAGGTCGCGGAAGAACATCGTTGCCTGTTCGCCGACCTGGCCGGCAAAGCGGATGCCGGGCTCGATGACAAACTCCGTGCCGGCACTCCGCAATCGCGCTGCCAACGCCTGCCACGCAGCCCACTCGAGCACGATGCCGAAGTGCGGCACCGGCACGGCGTGGCCATCGACGGGATTGTGGTGTTCCGTGGGCCGCGCGGAGGGATCCAGGTGTGCGACCAGTTGATGGCCGAAGAAGTCGAAATCGACCCATTCAGCGGAACTGCGGCCTTCCGGGCAGCCCAGCAGTTCGCCGTAGAAACGGCGCGCCGCGACCAGGTCATGTACCGGGATGGCGAGGTGGAACGGCTGCATCAGGTGTTCGCTCCTTGTGGCAGCTCGAAGCTCCGCAGCTCGCGCCATAGTCCCGAACCATTCTCCTGCAACGACAATGCGTGGCAGGCGCAGTCGATCGGACCCGAGCGCGCCAGCAGCGCTTTCAATTCGGCATCGACGCCATGATCATCACCCGTCAGGTTCCGCGCCACTGACAGGTGCGGAACGTAGGCTGCATGGCTGCCGCTATCAGCGTCGGCAAACACGCTGCGGAACCGCTCGTGCAGATCCGCAAAACGCGAGGCGGGTTTCGGCGCCAGGTAGATCGTGGCAGGGAACCGCGCGACGTGCGTCAGCTTGTAGCGAAAGCATTCGACGCCGGCCGCGATGTCGGCGATGCGCCGCAATACGGCCTCGTCGAGCCGCTCGGGCGGTAGCAGCGGATACATTATGGTGATGTGCGCGCCCAGTCCACGCCGCGCCGCCGGGTCGTAGCGCTCCCGCAAATGGGCCACGTGGGGCTCTGCTTCGGGAACAAGTGCAAACAGCGCTGCGGCAGCCACGGCGCTTATTACGCATTGATATCTATCCAGATGCAACAGGGATTGTATTGCGCCAGAATCGTCCCAATATTGGTGGCCTGTCCACCCCGCGTCTCAAGGAGCCATACATGAGCCACCCCGACATCGTCCACACCAGCACAGCTGCCTTCGACCAGGATGTGCTCAAGTCCGACAAACCCGTGCTGGTCGATTTCTGGGCGGAGTGGTGCGGCCCTTGCCGGCAGATCGGTCCGATCGTCGATGAGATCGCAAAAGAAAGGCGCGACACGCTGCGCGTGGTCAAGCTGAACGTCGATGAATCGCCGGGCCTGGCGCAGAAGTTTGGCGTGCGCGGCATCCCGACGTTGCTGCTGTTCAAGCATGGCAATGTCGTGGCGCAGAAGGTCGGCG
>JAFEDW010000525.1 GCA_018241455.1 Pseudomonadota bacterium
GCTCGACCGAGTTGCGCAACAGCCTGAACCTCTACGAAGGGCGCGTCGCATCGACACCGCAGGTGGAGCGCGAGTACGCCGACCTGTCGCGCAATCTCGAGGCGGCCCGCGCGCAATACCAGGAACTGCTGAACCGCAAGCTCGCCGCCGGCGTGTCGGCGGCGGCCGCGACCGCCGGCCGTGGTGGTGATTTCGAGCTGCGCGTCGCGCAGGATGCCAGCCTGCCGGAGAAGCCGCATGCGCCGATCCGCATCCTGTTCGTCATGGCGGGGCTGATCGGCGCGCTGGTGCTGGGCGTTTCCGCGCTGCTGGCGCTGGAAATCCTCAGCACCCGGGTGCGAGACAGCAAGGACCTGCGCGACCTGCTCGGGGTGGCGCCGCTGGGTTTGGTGCCGCAGATCCGCAACGCCGCCTGGCGCCAGCGGCACACGCGCTGGCGAATGATGACGGTCGGCGGCATGGCGGCGTGGGCGGTGCTGGTATTCACGTTGGTCAAGCTGCGCGGCGGCGGGTAGCCATCAGGTTGGGATGAAGCGATGAGTCTGATTCAGCAGGCATTGATCAGGGCGGCGGCGCAACGCAAGGCGCAGGGCACTCCGGAAGAGCGCACCGTGGCCGACCGCCTGTCGTCGGAGCGCCCGTCGGCGGAACGCGCGGCGGCCGAGGCCGCGCATGCCGTCGCGCCGCTCGATCGCACGCGCTTCCAGTCGGTGAGCTTCGACCGCCAGGCCATGGAAAAGAATTGCGTCATGATCGCGGTGCCCGAGGACCGCGCCGCGGTGCAGGCTTACAAGATCCTGCGCACGCGCGTGCGGCAGCGCATGGCGCAGAAGCACTGGCGCACGGTCGCGGTGACGGGCGTGACCCCCGGCGATGGCAAGACGCTGACGGCGGTCAACCTGGCGCTGGCGCTGGCCCAGGATGACAACAGCTGGGTCTATCTGGTCGACCTCGACCTGTTGCGGCCGGCGGTGAGCTCGACGCTGGGCCTGTCCTTCGAACATGGCGTCAGCGACTACCTGGCCGGGCGTTGCGAGGTCAACGACCTGATCTGCGCCACGGAATACGAGCGGCTGGCGATCGTCGCGAACAAGACCGCAGTGGCCGATTCGACCGAGCAGCTGGTGTCGCGCCGCACGCTCGAACTGGTGGAGACGCTGCGTGCCGATACGCCCAGCCGCACGATCATCATCGACATGCCGCCGATGCTCGGCACCGCCGACGTGCTGGCGTTCGCCCCGCACGTCGATTGCGTGCTCGCGGTC
>JAFEDW010000526.1 GCA_018241455.1 Pseudomonadota bacterium
CTGTACGTGCTCGAACTGTCGAGCTACCAGCTCGATACGACCGAATCGCTGACGCTCAGCGCCGCGGCGGTGCTGAACGTCAGCGCCGATCACCTCGACCGCTACGCCTCGCTGGCCGACTACGCGGCCTCGAAGGCGCGCATCTTCCGCCGCTGCGGTACCGCGGTGCTGAACGCCGATGATCCGCAGGTTGCCGCGATGGGCACGCTGGCGCAGCGCCGCCTGCGATTCTCGTTGCACGCGGATGCGGGCGCGGACTACACGCTGCTGCGCCACGCTGGGCAGGAATGGCTGGCGCGCGGCAGCGAGCGGTTGCTGGCGGTGGCGGAGATGCGCCTCACCGGCCGGCACAACGCCGCCAACGCGCTCGCGGCGCTCGCACTCGGCGAAGCGCTCGCGCTGCCGCGCGCGGCGATGCTCGATGAGCTGCGTGAATTCGCGGGGCTCCCGCACCGCACCGCCTGGGTCGCCGACCGCGGCGGCGTGCGCTATATCGACGATTCCAAGGGCACCAACGTCGGCGCCACGCTGGCGGCGATCGCCGGGCTCGATGGCCCGCTGCTGTTGATCGCCGGAGGCGAAGGCAAGGGGCAGGACTTCACGCCGCTGGCGGCGGCGATCCGCGGCAAGGTACGGCTGGTGCTGCTGATCGGCCGCGATGCGCGCATCCTCGGTGCGGCGCTCGGTTGCCACTGCGCTATCGAGTATTGCGCCTCGCTCGAAGCGGCCGTGGCCGCGGCGGCGCGCGCGGCGCGCCCCGGCGACACCGTGCTGCTCTCGCCAGCCTGCGCCAGCCTCGACATGTTCCGCGACTACGCGCACCGCGGCGAAGTGTTCGCCGCCGCGGTGCAGGGGTTGGCGCCATGAACGCCGTGGCCACGCCGGTCAATCGCGTGCAGGAACGGGCGCCGTTGGTGCGGCTCGATCCGGTCATGCTGCTGCTGATCGCGTCGATCCTGCTGCTGGGCCTGATCATGGTGACGTCGGCTTCGGTCACCGCCGCAGCGCGCGAGAGCGGCGATCCGTTCGCCTATCTCGAGCGCCAGCTGTGGCTGGTCGGCGGCGGATTGGCCCTGGCTGCCTTGGTGTTCATGATCCCGATTTCGGTGATCGAGCGCTGCGCGTTGCCGCTGCTGATCGCCGCCGGCGTGCTGTTGTTGCTGGTGCTGATCCCGGGGCTCGGGCACGTCGTCAAGGGCGGGCGGCGCTGGCTGCGGCTGCCCGGCATCAACTTCCAGGTGTCCGAGGCCGCGCGCGTG
>JAFEDW010000527.1 GCA_018241455.1 Pseudomonadota bacterium
GCCCGCCCGGCACCGGCACCCGCGCGCGGCTGCTGGTGCCCTGGCGCGCTCCCGGTTCCTGAGCCCATCGATCCATCCACGCCGATTTCACGCGTTCTCCATGCATTCCGCATCGCGGCCACACGGTCCCGGCGGACACTGCAGCCGTCGATGGCAACCCTTGGAGAACGCTCATGTCATGGCAGATTCCCCGCCCCGGCTGGCTGCGGTACGTGCCGGCCATCCTTGCGCTGCTCGCGCCGGGCATCGGTTCGACCGCGCCGCCTGAAACCGGCATCGCGCCGCAGTCGCCATATTTCCAGGTCAGCGACGATTCGGGCGTCGATCATTTCCCGCTGAAGGAAACGCGCGTCACCGCCGAGCTCAACGGCGTCATCGCGAGCGTGCACGTGCACCAGCGCTACCGCAACGAGGGCACGAAGGCGCTGAACGCGAAGTACATCTTCCCCGGATCCACCGGCGCGGCCGTCAATGCGATGGTCATGACGATCGGCGACCGGCGCATCCGCGCGCAGATCAAGGAAAAGGAGCAGGCCCACAAGCTGTTCGAAGCCGCGAAGGCGGCCGGGCAGACCGCGTCGCTGCTGGCGCAGAAGCGTCCGAACGTGTTCTCGATGGACGTGGCGAATATCGCGCCGGACTCCGAGGTCGAGGTCGAACTCGACTACACCGAATTCCTCAGCGCCAGCGACGGCGAATACCAGTTCGTCTACCCGGGTGTCGTAGGGCCGCGCTATGGCGGCGGCGCCGAGGCGATCGACCTGCCGACCGCGTGGGTCAGCAACCCGTACCTGCGTGCCGGAGAATCGGGGCCGTCGACTTTCGATATCAACGTGACGCTGAACTCGCCGCTGCCGCTGCATGATGTGCAGTGCGCGACGCACAAGATCCTGACGCGCTGGAATGGGGCGCACAGCGGCACGATCAGCCTCGATGAACCGCGGCAGAGCGCCGGCAACCGCGATTTCATCCTGCGCTATCGGCTCGCCGACGATGCGATCGTGTCGGGCCTGACGCGCTTCAGCGCCGGCGGCGAAAATTACTTCATGCTGCAGGCCGAACCGCCGCAGCGCCCGGGCACCGCCGAAATCCCGGCGCGCGAGTACCTGTTCATCCTCGATGTGTCCGGATCGATGAGCGGCTTTCCGCTCGACACCGCGCGCTCGCTGATCGGCCGGCTGCTCGCGGGCCTCAGGCCGCGCGACAGTTTCAACATCCTGTTCTTCGCCGGTGGCTCGACCACGCTGGCGCCGCAAG
>JAFEDW010000528.1 GCA_018241455.1 Pseudomonadota bacterium
CTGGTGTCACTCCTTTAGGAGAATCTGCATGAGGTGGAAAGCATGGCTGCTCGATCGCAATGCACTGCTCGTCGCGGCTGCCGTGGCCATGGCCGGCTGCGCCTTCCTGCTCGCGCATCGCTACTTGCAGGGACGAGAGACGGCAACCCGCCTGCAACTGGCCGGGCAGTACACCACGCGCGAAGTGCTGGTTGCGGCCCGCGCACTGCCCGTTGCAACCGCGCTCGAGCCGCAGATGCTGGCGCGCCGTGCCGTGCCTGAGCGATTTCTCGCCAGCGACGCGCTCGGAACAGACGCTGCGGCGAGTGCGATCGGGCGGCGGCTCGTGCGGGCGCTCGACAGCGGCGAGCCCGTCACCGCGTCGTCGATTGCCGCTGCCGGTGCAATCGAGCTGTCGGCCCTGGTCGAGCCGGGCCTGCGGGCATTGACGATTCCCGTCGATGAAAGCAACGGGGCGGCCGGGCTGATTGCGCCGGGGGATTACGTTGACCTGCTGTTGGTCGCGCGTCCCGATGAGCCCGGTGTGCAGGCGTCGGTGCGTCCGCTGCTGCAGGGCGTGCGCGTGGTCGCGACCGGCCAGCAAACGCAACGCCAGGCGGCCGCCGGAGGCGACGACGCGAACTCATCCGCCACCGGGATGACCTACGCAACCGTTAGCCTGCGCCTGCGGCCCGAAGATGCCGAGCGCGTGCTGCTGGCGCAACGCATGGGAGAACTGGCCGTGCTGTTGCGTCCGGCCGGAGACGCTGAAGCCACATCCTTGCATGAGGTCGACGCGGCCAACCTGTTCGGTACCCCGGCGCACAGGCCCTCGGCGCTGACCACGTCGCGGGTGCAGTTCATCATCGGCGGGCGCGGTGAACCGGTCCGTACGCGCGCCGGCATGCGCGCGGCGCTGGCCGCGGTGCAGCCATGACCGGTCGCTTCATCCTGTGTGCCGGCCTTGGATGCATCCCGTTGTGGTTCGCGGCGCTATTCGCGGCGGCGCCGTGCATGGCGCAGGCGGTGCCTACCACGCCGACCGAGCGGCGCGAGATCTTTACCGGCGACACGCTGGTACTCGATGTCGACGCCACGCGTGTCGCGGTCGGCAACGGCCGGGTGCTGTCGGTCGTGCAAGTGGAAGGCAACAAGCTGCTCGTCATGGGCGAGACTGCCGGCGTCAGCGCCGTGCATGTCTGGACGCGCGATGGCGGCCACCGACGCTATGTGTTCGACGTGCTCGAGTTCAACGGCGAAGCGCTGTACG
>JAFEDW010000529.1 GCA_018241455.1 Pseudomonadota bacterium
CGCCGCGGCCGGGAACCAACGGCCACCGCCGAACGCCACGAACGCCCGGATCGATGCGGCCTGGGATGCGCAGGGCAGGCAGATTCCGCTGCGCCACGCGCTGACCAATGGCACTACCGTCGAACTCAGCCGCGCCGCCGGCAGCGAATCGCCTTCGATACGCAAGGTCGTCATCTACAAGGGCGACATGCCGGATGCGTCGCGACCGGACACCTGCGACAACCGGCTGCGCGACGGTGACTACGTGTTCGTTCGCAGCGCCCCGAACGCCACGTGGCTGGACAGCGGCGCCGCGCTGTGGCTCGCGCCGGATCGCGCAGCCACTGTCAATTCGGTTGGCAGCACGCCGCCGGCAGCGGACGTGCTGTGTTTTGCCGGGCCGCGCGTCTGCTACTCCGACCGCACGGGCGGTGCGATGTGCACCTGGCAACCGCGCTGCCTCGATCCCCCAGCCTCGTGAGGCCGCGCGCCGCGGCGCTCACATCCGCCGCGCCCGCCGCAGGTTGCTGTTGGCGAAATTCCAGTCCACGAGGTCCTCGAGGAAGGCGGTCACGTAGGCCGAACGCCGATTCTGGTAATCGAGGTAGTAGGCGTGTTCCCATAGGTCCAGCCCGAGCAAGGCATTCGCGCCGACGAGGAAGGGCGGATCTGAATTCAGTGTCGTCAGCAGCGCCAGGTGCTCTGCCTCCCAGGTCAGCCAGAGCCAGCCACTGCCGTGCACGCGCTGCGCCGCCAGCACGCAGGCACGGACGAAGTCGCGGTGGCTGCCGAACGAGCAGCGAATCAGCTCGGCGATGTCGCCGCGCGGCTCGCCGCCGCCGGCCGGAATCATGGAGCGCCAGTACAGGTCGTGGTTCCACAGGCTGCAGGCCTGCTCGTACAGCGTACGCAACGCGGGTCGCGGGCTCGCGTAGCGGATCAACTCCTCCAGGCTCGACACGCCCAGGTGGGCATCGCGGACCTGCACGCAGGCCGGCTCGAAACAGGCGCGCCGCAACCGCAACAGGTGCAACCAGAGCGCCTCGCGCGTGATGGCGGGCTCGAGCGAATCCAGGTCGTAGGGAATGGTCGGAAGCTCGATGACTTCCACGGCTCACCACGCTCCTCGAAGCGGCCCAGCGCCAGTACCGGAAGTTGACAACCGAGCCAGCACCGAAGTTCATTTGCCACGGCCGCGCCGCGCCGTGCTTGCAGCGCGCCCCGATTGACTCACAATAGGCGGGTGAAAGCCCCAGCCGCGTGTCTG
>JAFEDW010000052.1 GCA_018241455.1 Pseudomonadota bacterium
GCCACCGGCCGCGGCGAGCCCGCGCTGCGCGCCGCGGGCCGGACGTGACAGGCGTGCGCGGCGGCGCGGTGCGCGGCGAGCGGCCAGCGGCACGCCGGTGCGCTGGGCGATCGTCGTCAGGGTCAGGAACACTTCATCGATGCAGACCAGCGCCGGCAGCAAGCCGTCGCCGCTCGGCGTCGCCGCGCTGCGCGCCACCTCGAGCGCCTGCAGCGTCTGCTCGAAGGCGCGCACCAGCGAAGGCATCGACAGCGCGGTCGCCTGCCGCAGCAATTGCGCGTAGTGGGCCTGCAGGCGGGCGAGCTTGGCGACGAACTGCTCCGGCTCGCGCGCGCGCTGCGCCAGCAGCGTGCGCACGCGGGTCAGCGTGCGCGCGGCGTAAGCCATGAAATTGCGCAGCGCCGGGCGATCGACCTGCAGCAGCTCGGCGAGCTGCGTGTGTTCCTCGCGCAGCCGCGTCAGCTCGAGCTGCGTGGATTCAATCGTGGCCGGCTCAGGCTGCATCGGCATTACGCGCAGCAGGTGGCATCGCCGCCAGCTGGTCCAGTTCGGTCAACACCGCCTGCATGTCCGGGCAGCGCTGCTCGCGATCGCGCGCCATCAGGCGGGACAACAGCGGCTCGTAGATCGCGAGGTGCGGCGGCAGCGGCGGGCGCTCGCCGGATACGTGCTGCTGCATGAGATCCATCGCGCTGACGCCGGTGTACGGCTTGTGCCCGGCGAGCATTTCGAAGAACACCACGCCGAGCGCGTACTGGTCGCTCCGCGGATCGAGCTCGCGGCCCTGCACCTGCTCGGGACTCATGTAGTACGGCGAGCCGCGCAGCACGCCGATCGCGGTGCTGTGCGTCGTCGCGTCCATGTGCTTGGCAAGGCCGAAGTCGATCAGCACGACCGAACCGTCGGGCCGCAGCATGATATTCGGCGGCTTGAGGTCACGATGCAGGATGCCGGCCGTGTGCACCACGCGCAGTGCCTTGGCGATGCGCTGGGCGTAGGCCACCGCCTCGTCGCTGCTCAGCGGATGGAGCAAGCGCTGCTTGAGATCGCCGCAGGCGAAGTATTCCATCGCGAGGAACTCGCGCCCCTCGTGCACGCCGTAATCGTAGATGTCGACGACACCGGGGTCGCGCAACGCCGCGATGGCCGCGTACTCGCGCGCGAACTGCGGCACGTCGCCGGCCTCGCTGTCGCCGGGTTCGCTGATCTTCAGCGCCACCGGCCGCTGCAGCGCCGCGCTGCGCGCCAGCCATACGCTGGCGCGCGCCGAGCGGCCGAGCTGGCGCAACAGCGTGTAGTTGGGGATTTCCAGCCCGGGCGATACGCGGTCGCCGCGGCGACGCGTGGCACTGGCGAGCCGGCGGGCGCGCCGGCGGCTCGCGTGCATGACCTTGCGCAGCGTCCGCCCGAGCAGGTGCGCATCGAGCAGGTCGCGCGGCAGGTAGGCCGCCGCCCCGAGGCGCGAGGCGCGGATCGCGGTGAGTTCGTTGCCATCGGCCGCGACCATGATCACCGGCGGGAGCTGGCGCTGGCGGCGCAGCGTGCGCAGCAACTCGATGCCCTCGCAGCTGTCGTCGGCTTCGCGGGCAAAACGCGCGCACAGCAGCACCACGTCGTAGCTGCGGCGGTTGATGCTGGCGCGACGCTGTTCGAATTGAGCGAGGTCGAGGCTCGGCGGGTCGGCGTCAGGCCAGAGCGTCTGCAGGTGATGCCGCAGCCACTGGCGTTGCTGCTCGTCGCGGCCGGCGATGAGGATCCGTGGCGTCACCTGCACGATCCACGAGGCTGGGTGTGTGGCGCGATTTGTGGCACAGCGTTCATTCGGCCGCGATGGACGGGCGGGCGCCGCCCGGGACGCTGAGGACTTTACGTTTTCCGGCGCAGCGCGCGGTTACGCGGGACTCAATCTGTGATGCGCTCGGGCGGAGCGCCCGCCAAAGTGTGACGCGCCTCACGCGCGTGCTACCCTGACCGCGTGCCAGGACCCATCGTCATCATCGGCGCCGGCCAGGCCGGCGTGCAGATCGCGGAGTCGCTCCGTCACGAGAAGTACGACGGCCCGATCGCGCTGCTCGGCGCCGAGGCGCACGGGCCCTACAATCGTCCGCCGCTGTCGAAGAAGTGGCTGCTGGAACGCGGCAGCGTCGCGTCGCTGGCGATCCGCTCGCTCGAGGTGCTCGAGCGCCGCAAGATCGATCTCCACACCCAGACGACTGTCACCGCGGTCGACCGCGCCGCGCGCACCGTCACCTGCGCCGACGGCCGGCAATATGCATACGGCGGACTGGCGCTGGCCACCGGCGCGCGGCTGCGCACGCTGCCGATTCCGGGCGCGGACTTGCGCAACGTATTGGGGCTGCGCACGCTCGATGACGCACAGCTCATCGGCGAGGCGCTCGATGCCTGCGTCGCCGCGGGCCAGCCGCTGGTCGTGATCGGCGGCGGTTTCATCGGGCTCGAGGTCGCGGCGACGGCGCGCAAGCGCGGCCTGGCCGTCACGGTGCTGGAAGGTCTCGATCGGCTGATGTCGCGCGTCGTTGCGCCGATCGTTTCGGAGGCGGCGGCGCAGCTGCACCGCTCGCACGGCGTGGAGCTGGTGTTCGGCGCACGCGTCGCCGAGCTGCTGGGCAGCGCCGGCGCGGTGCGCGCCGTGCGCATGGCGGACGGGCGCGAATATCCGGCCGGTTGTGTCGTCGTCGGAGTCGGTGTCGAACCCGAGGACACGCTGGCGCGCGCGGCCGGACTCGAATGTGACCGCGGCATCGTCGTCGATGCGTGCGCGCGCAGCTCCGATCCGCAGATCGTCGCCGCGGGCGATTGCTGCGCCCGGCGCACGGCCGCGGGCACGTTGCTGCGGCTCGAGTCGGTGCAGAACGCGGTCGAGCAGGGCATGGCGGCCGCGGCGTCGCTGCTCGGTCACGAGCGACCGGTGAAATCAGCGCCGTGGTTCTGGTCCGACCAATACGACGTGCGCCTGCAGATGGTGGGTCTGAGCCAGGGTTACGAGGAAGTGGTCACGCGCGGCGAGGTGGCGCAGTTCACGTTCTCGGCGTTCTATTTCCGCGGCGGACGGTTGCTGGCGGTGGATTCGCTGAACCACCCGCACTATCACATGCTGAGCCGGCGCCTGCTGGACCGGGGCCTGTCGCCGACGCCGGCACAGGCCGCGGACGAGAATTTCAACCTGCAATCGCTGCTCGCCGCCCCGGGATGAACAGGGCCCGAGGGCCGCGCGTCACTGCCGGCCGAGCAGGAATTCGGCACCGCGGTATTCGAGCACGACGCCGTCGCGCGTGATCTGGCGCACTTCCGCGCCTTCGGGCGTGACGTCGCCTTCGCGCACCTTGTGCATGTTGATGAAGGCGTAGCGGTCAGCCGGATTCGGTGCGTAGACATGCAGGTCGAGGCGCAGCTCGGGCACGGAGCCGTTGAGCTCGGCGTAATTGCGCACCGTCGCGCCGTTGGCGCCGTTCGCACCGTTTGCACCGTTCGCGCCAGTGCTCGCGCCCGCTGCCCCGTTGCGTGCGTCGGCCGCGACGGCGGGCGCATTGTCCGCCGGGTTGTCGCTCGCCTGGTCGGCCGCCGTAGTTTCGCCCGACTGCGCGGCCGACTCGAGTGGCGCGACCTGCGTAACCAGCGCCGATCCGTTGGCAACACCAGAGTCTGGCGCGGCGCCAGCGGCCGCCGCTGGCGGCATGCCCGCAGTTCCCCGCGCGGCGGGCGGCGACACGCTGGTATTTGCGGCGGTTTGCGCGGGTGCGGGCCTGGTACGCAGCGCGAGCCAGCCGAGCACGCCGATGCCCGCCAGCAGCACCAGCCCCACCGCGATGGCCCACGTCGGCAGTGCGCGCGCCGGCGGCGCGATGCGCATTTCGAGCAAGGCGGGGCCGGCCTGCCGCTGGCGCTCGGCCTCCGATTTCTTCAGTGCGTCGAGGATGAATGACATGCGTCAGCTCGCGGCGCCGGCCGCCAGCGTGACCGGCGGCTTGTCCAGGGATTGCAGCAGCGGCGTGCCGGGCGCCGCCAGCACGGCGTCGAGCAGCATCTGCGTCTCGATGCCGGCGACGCCGTCCACGGCCAGGTGGTGGGCGCGCTGGAAATCCTCTACCAGCTGCGTGAGCGCGTCGTCGAAACTGAAGCCGTGGGCGTTGTCGGCCGGCGCACTGCTGGCCTGCAGCAGTTGCGTGCGCAGCTTGTGCACCGCCGGGCCGTGCATGCCCGGGCGCAGTTCGTTGACCGGCAGGCTCGGCGGGCGCCACAGCACGACGCAGTCGCCATACCAGTAGCGCGACAGTTCCGAGATCGGCACGCGCACGTTGCGTTCGCCGACTTTCAGCTCGGCGGCGTCGGTGCCGATGCCGGCCAGCACGACCTGCCGCGGCGCACCGCCGTCATCGACCAGCATCAGGATGGCCGGTCGCTTCAGGTCGCGCAGCTGCGCCAGCGAGCTGTGCAGCGTGACGCAGTTGAGCTTCTGCGCCACTGCCTGCGTGCAGGGATCGGCAGGGCCCGGCGCGTAGCTGGCATTCCACAGCGCGAACAGCGCCGTGAAGGCCGCATCGGCCGTGGTGGCGCCGCTGTCGGCGGCCAGAGCCTGCGCCAGCGTCGGTGGCGGTTTCGGTTTGGCGACCGGCGGCGCGACGACTGCGGCGCGGGCCGGGGCGTGCCGGCCCAGGTAACCGAATCCCGGCGCCGGCAGGAACCGCCACGCGAGTCCCGCCGCCGCGAGCAGCAACAGCAATCCGCCCGCCCATGCGGCCGGTGGCAGCCATGCCGGCCACAACGCACGTCCATACACTTCGCCGGCGGCGCGCCGCACCAGCGCCGCATCGACTTCGTGGCGGTCCTCGGTATAGGCGCCCAGCAGCGCGCGATCACAGATGACGTTGATGACGCGCGGCACGCCGCGGCTGCGGCGATGCACTTCGCGCAAGCCGGCGGGCGTGAAGATGTCGCTGGTCGCGCCCGCGACGCGCAGGCGGTGGCGCACGTAGGCCGCCGTGTCATCGCGCGCCAGCGGCTGCAGGTGGCAGCGCGCGGTGACACGTTGCGCGAGCTGGCGCAGGTCGTTGCGGTTCAGCAGTTCGCGCAGCTCGGGCTGGCCGATCAGGATGATCTGCAGCAGCTTCTGCGAATCCGTCTCAAGATTGGTGAGCAGCCGCACCTGTTCGAGCACCTCGGCGGTGAGGTTCTGCGCCTCGTCGACGATCAGCACCGCGCGCCGGCCTTCGGCGTGGATGCGCAGCAGCTTGCGGTTGAGCAGGTCGACCAGCATCTTGCCGTTGCCGGCGGCGGATGACACGTCGACGCCGAGTTCTTCGCAGATCGCCTGCACGAACTCCGCCGGCGTGAGGCGCGGGTTGATGATCAGCGCGATGTCGGCATTGTTCGGCGAGCGCGCCAGCAGCGAGCGGATCGTCGTGGTCTTGCCGGTGCCGACTTCGCCGGTCAGCTGGATGAAGCCGCCGGCATCGTTGATGCCGTACACCAGGTGCGCGAGCGCATCGGCATGCTGCCGGCCCAGGTACAGGTAGCGGGGATCGGGCGTGATCGCGAAGGGTTTCTCGGCGAGGCCGAAACTGGCGATGTACATGGGCGCTGATCGGCCTGTCAGTGCGCGGCGGATGGCGCCGCGGCGTGCGTGCCGAGTTCATCGGGCGCGAATTCGTCGACGTTGACGATGTCCATCACCAGCTCGTCGTAGTGCCGCAGGTTGTCCGCCTCTTCGCCGGTCAGGATGCCGAGCGCCCGGCCCTGTTCGATCTGGCCGGGCAGGTCGAGCGCGGTGATGCGGCCGGTGCGCACGCCCTCGACGCGCAGCTTCTTTTCGAGCGGCTCGGCGAGCGGCGCCAGCTCGAGCACCCGCTGCAGCGCGCCGAGCGCGCTGCCCGCCACCGGTTCGCGATACACACCGGCCGTCAGGCGGTCGCGCGGCTCGCCGGGTTCCTGCACCAGCTGCGCGACCGAGCGTGCCAGCCGGTCGCCCGGCGCGAAGTAGGTCAGGCCGCGCGGAAAGATGAACACGCGCATCAACCAGGACATCGGCCGTACCGGAAAGTTGCGCAGCACGCCGTGCAGCTGCTCCTGCGCCTGGTACAGCAGCTCACGGCAGGACCACTCGACGATCGGCAGGTCGGCGGGCGGGCTTCCCTGGTCTTCGTGGTGCTTGAGCACCATCGAGGCCAGGTACAGCGATGAGAGCACGTCGCCGAGCCGCGCCGAGATGCTCTCCTTCTTCTTCAGGTAGCCGCCGAGCGCCAGCATCGCCACGTCGGTGGCGAAGGCGAACGAGGCGCTGAATCGTTCGATGTGCTGGTAGTAGCGACGCGTCGGCCCGGCGTTCGGCACGTTGCGGAACCGCGCCAGCGTGAGCGCCATGACCAGCGAACGCGCGGCATTGGAGATCGTGAAGCCGATATGCCCGAACAGCGCGCGGTCGAACTCGTCGACGCCGCGCGCGCGGTCGGGATTGCGCGCCGCGTTCATCTCGCGCAGCACGAACGGATGGCAGCGGATCGCGCCCTGCCCGAAGATGATCAGGCTGCGCGTCAGGATGTTGGCGCCCTCGACGGTGATCGCGATCGGGATCGACTGGTAGCCGCGGCCGAGGTAATTGCGCGGCCCGAGCATGATGCCCTTGCCGCCCTGCACATCCATCGCATCGTTGGCGACGCGCCGGCCAAATTCGGTGACATGGTATTTGAGGATGCCGGCTGGTACTGCAGGCCGCGCGCCCGCGTCGATCGCCGCGATCGTCACGCTGCGCGCCGCGTCGGATATATAGGTGAGGCCGACCATGCGCGCGATCGCCAGCTCGACGCCCTCGAACTTGCCGACCGGCATGTTGAACTGGCGGCGGATGCGCGCATAGGCGCCGGTCGCGAACACCGCCGCCTTCGAGCCGCCGGTGGCGTTCGAGGGCAGCGAGATGCAGCGTCCGACCGAGAGCTGCTCGACCAGCATGCGCCAGCCCTGGCCGGCCATCTTGACGCCGCCGATAATCGCATCGAGCGGCACGAACACGTCGTGCCCGCGCACCGGACCGTTCTGGAACGGAATGTTCAGCGGCAGGTGGCGCTTGCCGATCTCGACGCCGGGCGTGTTGCGGTCGATCAGTGCGCAGGTGATGCCGAGATCGACCTCGCCGCCGAGCAGGCGGTCGGGATCCTGCATGCGGAAGGCCAGTCCGATGACGGTGGCGATCGGCGCGAGGGTGATGTAGCGCTTCGAGAAGTTCAGCCTGAGGCCGAGCACTTCCTGGCCGCGCCACATGCCGCGGCAGACGACACCGGTGTCGGGAATGGCGGCCGCGTCGGAGCCGACGCGCGGGCCGGTGAGCGCGAAGCAGGGAATGTCTTCGCCGCGCGCCAGCCGCGGCAGGTAGTGGTTCTTCTGCTCCTCGGTGCCGTAGTGGTTCAGCAGCTCGGCGGGGCCCAGTGAATTCGGCACCGCGACGGTCGAGGCGCAGGTCACGCTGCGGCTGGCGAGCTTCACCAGCACGCAGGAATGCGCGTAGGCCGAGAAACCCAGCCCCCCGTACTGCTTGCCGATGATCATCGCGAAGAAGCCGCGCGACTTGATGAACGCCCACGCTTCCGGCGGCAGGTCGCCGCGGCGATGCGTGATGTCGAAGTCGTCGAGCATCCGGCACAGCTCTTCGCAGGGGCCGGCGAGGAAGGCCTGCTCCTCGGCCGACAGCCGCGGCGGTGGAATGGCGCGGAGCTTGGACCAGTCGGGCTTGCCGCTGAACAGCTCGCCGTCCCAGGAAACGGTGCCGGCCTCGAGCGCCTCGCGCTCGGTGCTCGACATCTTCGGCAGCAGGCGCAGGTAGGCGCGCAGGAACGGGCGGCTCACCACGGCCTTGCGCAACGGCCGCACGTTCAGCAGCCACAGCAGCGCGAGCAATATCCACAGCGTGCCCTGCCAGATGCCGCCGGGATGGCCGAATCGCAGGTAGGCCGCGAACAGCACGCTGAAGGTCAGCGTATAGATGAACAGCGGCAGCCGGCGGTAGGCGAGGTACACCACCGCCAGCACGAAAATCACGGTAATTGCGGCGCCGGCCATGGCGCCATACTAGTCCTCGGCGCAGCCTCGCGCGAGCCTCAGCCGAGCAGGTCGCGCACGCCCTCGCGTTCCTCGCGCAACTCCTTTTCCGTGGCCTCGAGCTTGCCGCGGCTGAAGGCGTCGATGCCGAGGTTGGGCACGATCTGGTAACGGCCGTCGCGGCAGGTGACGGGATAGGAATAGATGATGCCTTCGCCGATGCCGTAGCTGCCATCGGCCGGGATGCCCATGCTGACCCAGTCGCCCTCGGGCGTACCCAGGAACCAGGTGCGCATGTGATCGAGCGCGGCCGAGGCGGCCGAGGCCGCCGACGAAGAGCCGCGCGCCTTGATCACCGCGGCGCCGCGCTGCTGCACGGTGGGAATGAAGGTCTGCTCGATCCACGCCTGGTCCACGAGGCTCTTGGCGCTCTTGCCGTCGACCGTCGCGTGGCTGAGGTCCGGATACTGCGTCGAGGAATGATTGCCCCAGATCGTCATGCGGCGGATGTCGGTCACGTGCTTGCCGGTCTTTTCAGCCAGCTGCGAGAGCGCGCGGTTGTGGTCGAGGCGCGTCATCGCGGTGAAATGCCCGGGATTCAGGCCCGGCGCGTTGCTACGCGCGATCAGCGCATTCGTGTTGGCCGGATTCCCGACCACCAGCACGCGCACCTGCCGGTCCGCGACCGCATCGAGCGCCTTGCCCTGCGCGGAGAAGATCTGCGCGTTGGCGAGCAGCAAATCCTTGCGCTCCATGCCGGGGCCGCGCGGCCGCGCGCCGACCAGCATCGCGGCGTGGCAGTCGCGGAACGCCACTTTCGCATCGTCCGTGGCGACGACGCGGTTCAGCGTCGGAAAGGCGCAGTCGGCCAGTTCCATGACGATGCCGTTCAGGCCCGGGAGCGCGGCGGTGATCTCGAGCAGGTGCAGGTTGACCGGCTGGTCAGCCCCGAGCATCTGGCCGGAGGCCACGCGGAACGCGAGCGCGTAGCCGATCTGGCCGGCGGCGCCGGTGATCGCGACATTCAGGGGCTTCTTCACGAGGGTCGTCTCCAGGCAGGACGGTGTTGGGCGAGGAGCGGATTCTAGCACCGCCGTCCGCGGCTCGAGCCGGGGCGCCGTGGCTGTGGGCCTGATAGCATCGCGCCGTCAAGGGGCCATTTCCTGAAGGGTCCGGTACTGCCGATGAGCGAGCCGTGTACTGCGTAGCGCAACGCCAGGCCGACCGCGTCGAGTTGGAGCTGCGCGGCGAATGGCGCGTCGCCGCGCTGCCCGCGATAGAGCTTGAACTGGCGGCGGTGGATGCGGGCGGACAACGCCGGCTTCGGGTCGATGCGCGCGCGGCGCAGTTCGACCTGTCGGGCGCCTGGCTGCTGCACGACTATTTGGCGCGAATCGGGGCCGCGGGCGTCAGCACGGAATTTGCCGGCGAGCCGCCGCCCGCGCTGGCGCTGATCGCGCGCACGCTCGGCAGCGAGACGGCCAGCGTCGGCGACGAAGCCCTGTCGCGCACCGCCTGGCTCGATCCGGCCGTTGCGGTGGAGGGCCTGGGTCGCAAGACGGTGGCGGGCTGGCGGCTGATCGAATCGCTGCTCGCCTTCCTGGGCCACGCCAGCTACGCCGTGGGCCGCGCGTTCGTCAGTGTGCGGCGCTGGCGCCCGACCTCGATCACGCGGCACGTGTACGACACCGGCATCACCGCGATTCCGATCGTCGCGCTGATCGCCTTCCTGATCGCCGTGATCCTGGCCTACATGGGCGCGCAGCAGCTGCGCAAGTTCGGCGCCGACATCTTCGTCGTCGACCTGGTCACGGTCGGCGTGCTGCGCGAACTCGGCGTGCTGCTCACGGCGATCATCGTCGCGGGCCGCTCCGGCAGCGCCTTCGCCGCCGAGATCGGCGCGATGCGCCTCAATGAAGAGGTGGATGCGCTGCAGGCGATCGGCGTCGATCCGATCGAGGTGCTGGTGCTGCCGCGCGTGATCGGCCTCGTGATCGCACTGCCCTTGCTGACGGTGATCGCCGACGGCATCGGCCTGGTCGGCGGCGGCTTGCTGTGCCACACGCTGCTGGGCATGCCGCTGGCGCAATACCTGAACCGCGCCAACGAGGCCATCGCCTCGACGACCTTCTGGGTCGGCATCATCAAGGCGCCGGTGTTCGCGCTGCTGATCGCGCTGGCCGGCACGTGGTGCGGGCTGCGCGTGCGCGGCTCCTCGCGCGAGCTCGGGCGCCTGACCACGCTGGCGGTGGTGCAGGCGATCTTCTTCGTGATCCTCGCCGACGCGCTGTTCGCCGTCATGTTCATGGAGATGGACATCTGATGGGCACCGTCGTCGAAGTGCGCGGGCTGGTCAACCGCTTCGGGCGGCAGACGGTGCACCGCAACCTC
>JAFEDW010000530.1 GCA_018241455.1 Pseudomonadota bacterium
TCGGGCTGCGGCAAGACCACGCTGCTGCGCATGCTGGCCGGCTTCGAGCAGCCGAGCGCGGGTGCGGTGTTCATCGACGGTCAGGACATGGCCGGCATCCCGCCATACGAGCGGCCGGTCAACATGATGTTCCAGTCGTATGCGCTGTTCCCGCACATGACGGTGGCGGGCAACGTGGCCTTCGGCCTCGAGCAGGAGAAGATCAGGCGCGAGGAGATCAACCGGCGCGTCGCCGAGATCCTCGACATCGTCAAGCTCGGCGAATACGCCAAGCGCAAGCCGCACCAGCTCTCCGGCGGGCAGCGCCAGCGCGTGGCGCTGGCGCGCGCGCTGGTCAAGCGGCCGAAGCTCCTGCTGCTCGACGAGCCGCTCGGCGCGCTCGACCGGAAGCTCCGCGAACACACGCAGTTCGAGTTGCTCGGCATCCAGGAAAAGCTCGGCGTCACGTTCGTGGTCGTCACGCACGACCAGGAAGAAGCGATGACGCTGTCTTCGCGCGTCGGCGTCATGAACCGCGGCGAGATCGTGCAGGTCGGCACGCCGCGCCAGATCTACGAATTCCCGGCGTCGCGTTTCGTCGCCGATTTCATCGGCTCGGTCAACCTGTTCGAAGGCCAGCTGACCGAGGACGAGCAGGACCACGTGCGCGTCAACTGCGAAGAGCTCAACGCACCTGTCTATGTCGACCATGGCATGAGCGCGCCGCCGCTGGCGATGTGCTGGGTGGCGGTGCGACCGGAGAAGATCGTGCTGGGGCGCGAGCGGCCGGCCGGCGCCGACAACTGGGCGCATGGCACGATCCACGACATTGCCTACATGGGCGACACGACCGTATTCGTCATCAAGCTCGATTCGGGGCGCCAGGTGCGCGTCACGCAAGCCAACCGCACGCGCAAGCCCGAGGAGCAGTTCGTCTGGGACGAGCCGGTCTACCTGTGCTGGGATGCCTCGAGTCCCGTGGTCGGAATGGGCTGACGATGAGCTCACCCAACGGCAGCCGCTGGCGGCCGGGCTCGCGGGGCTCGGTCAAACGCGCGCCCGGTTCGCACCTGACGCGGCCGTGGGAGCCGCTGTGGTTGCTGTTCCAGCGACTGTACCCGGCACGCTGGTCGGCCTACGTGCGCGACCACTGGATCGGGAAGCCCCTGGTCACGGCCGTGCCGATGCTGTGGCTGGTGTTGTTCTTCCTGGTGCCGTTCATGATCGTGTTCGGCATCTCGTTCTCGCAGTCGGTGCTGGC
>JAFEDW010000531.1 GCA_018241455.1 Pseudomonadota bacterium
GCCAGGTCATTCGCATCTCCGATCCGACGACGCTCAGCTACGTGATCAGCAACCTAAGCTCGGGCACCTATTATTTTGGCGTCGCGAGCTACACGACGGCGGGCATCGAAGGCATCCTGTCGGCGATCGTCAGCAAGACGATCTGACGCGGCCGTTCAGCCGTTGCGCTGGATGTAGGCAAGCGCCTGTCCGAGCCTGGCCAGCGCGCGTTCACGGCCCACCAGCACCACGGTCAGGTCGATCGGCGGCGAGACGCTGCCGCCGGACATCGCCACGCGCAGTGGTTGCGCCACCTTGCCCAGGCCCGAGCCGGCCCGCTCCGCTACGGCCGCGATCACCTCATGCACGGCGGCGGCATTCCAGTCGCCGAGCGCGGCCAACCCCGCCGCGAGCTGCTGCAGCACCGGCGCGGTATCTGCCGTCAGGTGCTTCTGCGCCGCCTTCTCGTCGTAGCCGGCGACTTCGCCGAAGAAATAGCGGCTGTTCTGCGCCATCTCCTTGAGCGTCTTGCTGCGTTCGCGCTGCGCGTTGGCCACGCCCTCGAGCAACGCGGTGTCATCGGTGTGGATGCCGAGCAGCGCCAGCTGCTCGCGCAACGCGGCGCCGAGCACCGCCAATGAGGCCTTCATCATGTGCTGCTGGTTGAGCCACAGCAGTTTCTCGCCGTTGAACGCGGCGGCGGCCTTGTTGACATCGCGGATATCGAAATTCGCGATCATCTCCTCGCGCGTGAACACTTCCTGGTCGCCATGCGACCAGCCTAGCCGCACCAGGTAATTGAGCAGCGCGTCGGGCAGGTAGCCCTCCTCCCGGTATTGCAGCACGCTGACCGCGCCGTGGCGCTTCGACAGCTTGGCGCCGTCGGCGCCGAGGATCATCGGCACGTGCGCATAGACTGGCGGCTGCGCGCCGAGCGCGCGCAGCATGTTCATCTGCCGCGGCGTGTTGTTGAGGTGGTCGTCGCCGCGGATCACGTGCGTCACGCCCATGTCCATGTCGTCGACGACCACGCAGAAGTTGTAGGTCGGGTTGCCGTCGGAGCGCGCGATGATCAGGTCATCGAGCTCGGCGTTCTGGAACACGACGCGGCCGTGCACCAGGTCGTCGACCACCACTTCGCCATCGAGCGGATTGCGGAAGCGGATCACCGGTTCGACGCCGGCGCGCGGCTCGGCGCGGTCGCGGCAGCGGCCGTCGTAGCGCGGCTTCTGCTTGGCGGCGAGCTGCTGCGCGCGCCGC
>JAFEDW010000532.1 GCA_018241455.1 Pseudomonadota bacterium
CGACCTGGCGGCGCTGGCGGCGACCGGCGCCTGCGAGCGCACGCACGGCGGCGCGCTGCTCACTCGCGACGGCGAGGACCACCCGATCGCCGTGAAACGCACGCTGCACCACGCCGAGAAACTGCGCATTGCCCAGGTCGCGGCCACGTTGATCGCCGACGGGCAGACCATCATCCTCGATTCCGGCACCACGACGGCCGAGATCGCCAAGCAGATCCGGAGCCTCCCGCTGCGCTCGCTGAACGTGATCACGAACGCACTCAACATCGCCACGCTGCTGGCGGAAGTGCCCTTCGTGCGGCTGATCATGACCGGCGGGGAGCTGCGGCCGCAGTCGAACGCCTTCTCCGGCCACCACGCCGAGACCATGATCGAGACGTTGAACGCCGACACGATGTTCCTCGGTGCCGATGCGCTCGATCCCGAGCGCGGCGTGATGACGCCGCACCTGATGGAGGCGCAGCTCGCGGCCAAGATGTTGTCCATCTCGCGCCGGGTGATCGTGGTCGCCGATTCCAGCAAATTGCTGCGCCGTAACATCCGGCTCGTGGCCCCGCTCGACCAGATCGACATGCTGATCACCGACGCCAACGCCAATCCCAAGTCCCTGGCGCAGTTGCGCGAACGCGGCTTGGACGTGCGCATCGCCTGAGCGACCCAGGCGGCCTCTTAGGCCGCCCTTCGAACCCCTCCCGGCGCTCGCCGCGCTTGACTTCGGGCCCCACCGCAATAGAATCAATCGATAGAAAACGAAAGCCAGTGCGGGGTTTACGTTTTCGATTTCTTGCGTTTCAAAGGGGATCCAAGATGAAGTCGTGGGCAACACAAGCAGCCGTGGCCTTGGCGCTCGGCGGGTTCAGCGTGGTGACGATACCGGCGCGAGCCGCCGATGGTGATTCGGCCAACAGCGCCAACACCATCGAGGAAGTCGTCATCACCGGCATCCGCGGGAGCCTGCAGAAATCACTCGAGATCAAGCGCGATGCGTCGGTGATCCTCGACTCGATCAACGCGACCGAACTCGGACGTTTCCCCGACGCCGACGTGGCCGACTCGCTCCAGCACCTGCCGGGCATCACGCTCTCGCGCACCACGGGTGGCGAGGGCGTCAAGGTCAACGTGCGCGGCTTCGCGCCGCAGTACAACGTGGTCACGCTGAACAAGCGCCTGCTCGCCACCGACGACGACGCGCGCGATCTCGCCTTCGACGTGCTGCCTTCCGAACTGATCTCC
>JAFEDW010000533.1 GCA_018241455.1 Pseudomonadota bacterium
CAGAATCGTGTAGATCAGCGACACCCATAGGACGATCGCCAGCACCCACAGCGCGGCGGCGACGTGGTAGTTGCCGGCGATGAGGACGAATTGACTGCCGAGGATGCCCGAAGCCGCCACCGCGGTAAAAAACCCTGGGCCGCGTTGATGATCCGTGAGGTCGCTTAGAACCGCGCGGCCGAACCACCCGATTCGAAGAAGGTAGAGCGTCCAGATGGTCACGTAAGCTGCGCCGTTCAGCAGGAACAGTGCGAATGCGAGCCGCGGCATCCCGAGCATCTGCGCCGACAACGAGACGATGCCCGTTGCCATCACCATGGCGAAGTAAGCGGGAGACAGATCGGCGACGACGTTACGGATCTCGATCAGTACGGCATTCCTCCACGTCCGCATCCGGATGAGGATAGACATCCGGATCAAATCGCTCCTCCGGGCGAGTAAGGCAGCGGAAATCCTTTTCGATGGCGATATCGAGCGCGGACGAGACGCCATAGATTCCGACCTCGCCGGAAGAGGCCCACTGCTGAACCCGATCGCGAACGACCGTCACCAGCGCGAGCCCCGATTCGAACGACGCGCGAAGCTCGCCAGGCCCATCTACTGACCGAATTCCGTAACGAAGGGCCTGCCCGGGGGCGAACTCGGTAGCTTCTTCCACCGGCTGACCCGCGCCCAGACGCGCTACCTCTGACCGCGTCAGACGCAGCCGCAGCGAATTTCCTTTGATGCGTAGTTTCATAATCTGTCCATCAGTTGTGATAGCCCAAGCTCTGCGCGAGCATCGGATCGCGAACCGGCGTCTGCGGCGCCCTGCGAAACCACGCCAGGAACGCCACTCCGAACAACCCCATCGCGCCCAGCATCATGCCGGTCTCGATCCAGGGGAAAGCCGCTCTACCGTGTGTCACCGGCGGCAGAATCATCAGATACAGGTCCAGCCACCGGCCAATCAGAATGAGCACGGCCATGGAGGCGAGGACCGCTGGAGTTCGCTTGGCGGCGCTTGACAGCAGGATCAGGAACGGCACACCCCAATTCAGCACGACGTTCACGATGAAAAGCACGCCCAGCACACCTTGTTGCCGCAGGATGTAATACACGCTTTCTTCCGTCATGTTGGCGTACCAGATCAGCATGTACTGGCTGAAGAAGATGTACATCCAGAACGTGCTGAATGCGAACAGCAGTTTGCCGAGATCGTGGAGGTGTTCGTCGTTGACGAAGTCGC
>JAFEDW010000534.1 GCA_018241455.1 Pseudomonadota bacterium
GCGCGACGTGGTCCAGCAGGCGCTGGTAGTGCGTCACCAGCACGACGGCGCGCCCGGGCGAGCGCAGCGTGTTGATGCCGTGGCCGACGACCTTGAGCGCGTCGATGTCGAGGCCGGAGTCGGTTTCATCGAGCAGCGCGAGGCGCGGCTCGAGCACCAGCATCTGCAGGATCTCGTTGCGCTTCTTCTCGCCGCCGGAGAAACCCTCGTTCACGCCGCGCGACAGCAGGGATTCGTCGATCTGCATGACGCGCATCTTCTCGCGTACGATGTTGAGGAAATCGAAGGCGTCGATTTCGCTCTCGCCGCGCGCGCGCCGGCGCGCATTCAGCGCGGCCTTGAGCAGGTAAGCGTTGTTGACGCCGGGTATTTCGACCGGGTACTGGAACCCCAGGAATAGGCCACCACGCGCACGTTCTTCAGGCGACATCGATAGTAGATCCGCGCCTTCGAAGCGCACGCTGCCGCCGGTGACGGTGTAGCCCGGGCGGCCGGCCAGCACGTGCGCCAGCGTGCTCTTGCCGGAACCGTTCGGCCCCATGATGGCGTGCACCTCGCCGGCGTTCACCGTCAGCGAGACGCCGTGCAGCACGGCAGTGGCGCCGACGCTGACGCGCAGGTCGTCTATCTGCAGCAGTGGCGTGCTCATCCGACCGCGCCTTCCAGGCTCACGGCCAGCAGGTTCTGGGCTTCCACGGCGAATTCCATCGGCAACTCCCTGAACACCTCGCGGCAGAACCCGCTGACGATCATGTTGACGGCATCCTCCGGACCGAGGCCGCGCTGTTGGCAGTAGAACAATTGGTCCTCGCTGATGCGCGAGGTGCTGGCCTCGTGCTCGACCGTGGCCTGAGGATTGCGCGACTCGATGTACGGGAAGGTGTGCGCGCCGCACTGGCCGCCGAGCAGCAGCGAATCGCAGCGCGTGAAGTTACGCGCGCCGTGGGCCGAAGGCATCATCTTCACGAGGCCGCGGTAGGTGTTCTGGCCGTGGCCGCCCGAGATGCCCTTCGACACGATGGTGCTGCGGCTATTGGCGCCGATATGGATCATCTTCGTGCCGGTGTCGGCCTGCTGGTAGTTGTTGGCGGTGGCGACCGAGTAGAACTCGCCGACCGAGTTCTCGCCGCGCAGCACGCAGCCCGGGTACTTCCACGTGATCGCCGAGCCGGTCTCGACCTGCGTCCAGGAGATGCGCGAATTGCGGCCGCGGCACTCGCCGCGCTGG
>JAFEDW010000535.1 GCA_018241455.1 Pseudomonadota bacterium
TCAGCGCCACGATGACCGGCCGGCCGACGCGCTCGAGCTCGAGCACCAGCCGCAGCGACAACCGCAGGTTGGTCGCGTCGACGACGCAGACGATCAGGTCGGGCGCCGGTTCGCCACGCAGCCGCCCGGTGATCGCATCGCGCGTGATCGCCTCATCGAGCGTCGCCGGCACCAGGCTGTAGGTGCCCGGCAGGTCGATGAGGCGGTAGTGACGGTCTTCGCTCGGGCCCGCGAAGGCCCCTTCCTTGCGCTCGACGGTCACGCCGGGATAGTTGGCCACTTTCTGGCGGCTGCCGGTGAGGCGGTTGAACAGCGCCGTCTTGCCGCAGTTGGGTACGCCGACCAGCGCGATGCGGAAGTTCGCGGCTACGGCGGCCATGGCGTTCATGACGGCTGCACCCGCACCAGCACCGCGCGCGCTTCGCGCCGGCGCAGCGCAAACACGGTCGTGCCGATGCGCACGGCGATCGGGTCGCCGCCGGGCCAGACTTCCTCGATGATCTGGATCGTCTCGCCGGGCACGAAGCCGATCTCCACCAGCCGCCTTCCAATGGTCGCACCGGCTTCGTCACCGACCAGCCCGGCATCGCCTTCCAGCACCTCGGCCACAACGCCGCGCGTACCCTTGCGCAGCGTCGCCAGCGGCACGGTTTCCTCTGTCAGGCTATTGGCAGGCGGCAAACCCATGGGTCTCCAGATGTTAATGAGAATGAATCGCATCTACAGCATAGTCGATATGCCCCCCGGGCGCCACCCCGGAAAACACGACTTATCGCCGATTTTGGGCCCTTAAAGCGGGTTCACAGTCCATTCAGGCGGAAGGCGCTACATTGGCGCCCAGTACCGCCCATGGCACACGATTTGGAGATGCCGCTATGACCAGCCGTTTCGGCCCCCTGATGACCGCCGTGAGCGCCGTTGCCGCCCTGGCGCTGCAGTCGCCCGCCTTTGCCGATCCGCCCTCCTGGGCCCCGGCCTATGGCGCCCATGACCAGGACCGCCGCGACGATGACCGTCGGGACGACAAACACGAGGCCAGGCGCGAAGAGAAGCGTGAAGAAAAGTGGGACCGGCGCAATGACCATGGCCGCGACGACGACCATGACCGCGACCGTCGCTATGACGATCGGCCGCCCCCCGGCTACCGCCCCTACCCGCCCGACCGCGGCTACCACCGCTACCACGGCTACTACGGCGACGGCTGGGACGA
>JAFEDW010000536.1 GCA_018241455.1 Pseudomonadota bacterium
TAGGCAAATCGGCATCGGCAGGCTAGATTATCGGGTGGGAGATCAAAATGAATAACCTGCTGCGATTCTATATCAACGGCGCCTGGGTCGAGCCGCTCCAGCCGGCCACCAAGGCAGTGATCAATCCGGCCACCGAGAAACCCTTCGCCACGATTGCCATGGGCTCGGCCGCCGATGCGGCGCGCGCCATTGCCGCGGCCCGCGCGGCTTTCCCGTCGTATTCGCAGACGACGAAGGCCTTCCGACTGGCGCTGCTCGAGAAGATCCTGGCGCTGTACAACGAGCGCGCCGAGGAGATTGCGCAGGTCGTCACCGACGAGATGGGCGCACCGCTCCAGTTCTCGCGCGATGCGCAGGTGTGGGCGGGCCGGGCGCATCTCGAGGCCGCGATCGAGGCGCTGAAGCATTTCGAATTCGAGGAACAGCGCGGCAATACGCGGGTCATCCGCGAGGCGATCGGCGTGGTCGGGCTGATCACGCCGTGGAACTGGCCGTTGAACCAGATCGTCACGAAGGTGGCGCCGGCGCTGGCGGCGGGTTGCACGATGGTGCTGAAGCCGAGCGAGATCGCACCGCTCGACGGCATCATCTTCGCGGAAATCGTGCACGCGGCGGGCGTGCCGGCCGGCGTGTTCAATCTCGTCAATGGCGACGGCCCCACCGTCGGCCAGACGCTGGCCTCGCATCCGGACGTCGACATGGTGTCATTCACCGGCTCGACGCGCGCCGGCATCATGGTCGCGAAGAGCGCCGCCGACACCGTCAAGCGCGTGACGCAGGAGCTCGGCGGCAAGTCGGCGAACATCATCCTGCCCGATGCCGACCTGCAGCATGCCGTGGCGCAGGGCGTCGCCGCCTGTTTCGGCAACAGCGGCCAGTCCTGCGATGCGCCGACACGCATGCTGGTCCCGCGCGACAAGCTCGATGCCGCACTGAAGATCGCGAAGGAAGCGGCCGAGAGCCACACAGTCGGCAATCCGCGCGCCGAGGGTATCCAGCTGGGTCCAGTGGTCAGCGAGATGCAGTTCAACAAGGTGCAGAAGCTCATCGCAGCCGGCATCGCCGAAGGCGCACCGCTCGTGACCGGTGGGCCGGGCCGGCCCGCGGGCCTCGAGCAGGGTTACTACGCGCGTCCGACCGTGTTCGGACCGGTGCGCCCGGACATGACGATCGCGCGCGAGGAAATCTTCGGGCCGGTGCTGTCGAT
>JAFEDW010000537.1 GCA_018241455.1 Pseudomonadota bacterium
CAGCTTGATCGGCGGCGTCAGCAGCAGCGCGTCGTCCTTGCCGGCGGCGCGGATGTTGGTGAGCTTCTTGGTCTTGATCGGGTTGACGACCAGGTCGTTGTCGCGGCTGTGGATGCCGATCACCATGCCCTCGTAGACCTTGTCGCCGTGGCTGACGAACATGCGGCCGCGCTCCTGCAGCGCGAAGATCGAATAGGCCACCGCCTCGCCGTTCTCGTTGCTGATCAGCACGCCGTTGTGGCGGTCCGGGATCTCGCCCTTCACTTCATCGAACCCGTCGAAGATGTGGCTGATCAGGCCGGTGCCGCGCGTCATCGTCATGAACTCGCCCTGGAAACCGATCAGGCCGCGCGCCGGAATGCGGTACTCGAGCCGCACGCGGCCCTGCGCGTCGATGACCATGTCGGTCAGTTCCGCGCGCCGCGTGCCGAGCGCCTCCATGACCGCGCCCTGGTTGTCGGTGTCGATGTCCACGGTGAGCGCCTCGAAGGGCTCGAGCGTGCGACCGTCGACGATCTTCTTCAGCACCTGCGGTTTGCCGACCGCAAGCTCGAAGCCTTCGCGGCGCATGTTTTCCACGAGAATCGTGAGATGCAGCTCGCCGCGTCCCGAGACGTAGAACACGTCCGGCTCGTCGGTCTCCTCGACGCGCAGCGCCACGTTGCTCTGCAGTTCCCGCATCAGCCGCTCGCGGATCTGGCGGCTGGTGACGAACTTGCCTTCGCGTCCGGCCAGCGGCGAGGTGTTGACCTGGAAATTCATCGCCAGCGTCGGCTCGTCGACCTGGATCGGCGGCAGGCCCTCGGCGCCCTCGACGTCGCACACCGTCAGGCCGATGTTCACGTCCTCGATGCCGGTGATCGCGACGATGTCGCCGGCGTAGGCCTCATCCACGCTCTCGCGCTGCAGGCCCTTGAAAGTCAGCACCTGCGCGATCTTCGCGAGCCCGCGGTCCTGGTCGCCGTAGCGCAGCGCCACCTGGCGGCCGGCGCGCAGCGTGCCGCGGCGGATGCGCCCGATGCCGATACGCCCCACGTACGAGTTGTAGTCGAGCGTCGAGATCTGCAACTGCAGCGGGCCATCCGCTTCGCTCTTCGGCTGCGGCACGTATTGCAGGATCGCCTCGAACAGCGCCGACATGTCTTTCTCGACGCGCGTCGGGTCGAGGCTCGCCCAGCCCTGCAGCGCCGAGGCGTAGATCACCGGG
>JAFEDW010000538.1 GCA_018241455.1 Pseudomonadota bacterium
CGGCGCGCTGCTGGCGACGATCATCGCGCTGCACGCGGCGGCCGCGCTGAAGCATCATCTCGTCGATCGCGACGATACGCTGCGGCGCATGCTGCGCTGGCGCACGGACTAGGCCGTGCCCGGCAACCGCAGCCGCGGCCGGGCGGCGGGCGTGGCCGTTGCCTGCGCGGTCATCGCCGCGGTCGCTCTCGCCAGCAACGAATCGGCATCCCCCCTGGCCGTCGATCCGGCGCACAGCAGCCTGGTGGCGAGCTTCCGGCAGCAGGGCGTTACCGTCGACGCGCCGTTCAAGCGCTTCACCGGCAGCATCCAGTACGACCCGGCGCGGCCGGCGGACACACGCGCGTCGCTCCAGGTCGACATGGCCAGCCTCGATGTCGGCGACGACGACTCCGACGCGGAAGTGCGCGGCGCCGCCTGGTTCGACAGCGCGCACTTTCCGCAGGCCAGCTTCCAGGCCGCGCGGGTCAAGCCGGGCGATGCGCATCATTTCGCGGCCAGCGGCGAGCTCAACATCAAGGGCCGCGCGCGGCCGATCACCGTGAACGTGAGCGTGCAGCCGGCCGGTCGCGGTTTCGCGTATGACGGCAGCTTCGATGTGTCGCGCCGCGAGTTCGGCATCGGCGATCCGTCCTGGGATGCCGTGCTCGACGACACCGTGCACGTGCACTTCCACCTGGTGGCGCCCGGCGGCTAGCTGCGGGCTACAGCGTGCAGGTCATGAACACGCTGTACGGATCGGGCGCGTAGTTCGCGAACGGCTCGCACAACACGAAACCCTTGCTCGCGTACAGCGCATGCGCCGGGGCAAAAGCCGGATTCGAGCCTGTTTCCAGGCTGAGCCGCGTGTAGCCTCGTCGCCGCGCCTCGTCGATGATGTGCTCCAGCATTGCGCGCGCGACGCCCTGGCGCCGATGCGCCGCGGCGGTGCGCATCGACTTGACCTCGCCGTGCCCGCGGTCCAGTTCCTGCAGCGCGCCGCATCCGAGCAGCTGCGCATCCCGCCACACGGTCCAGAACGTCACCCCGGGGCGGCGCAGCGCATCGAAGTCGAGGGCGTGGATGCTCTCGGGCGGCGAGTACAGCGTCATGCTCTGCAGGTGTTCCTGCAGCAGCGCGCGGACCGGCGCGCCGCGCAGGTCATCCGGCCTGATCTGCATCGGTGCCGGCGCCGTGCCTCGATTCTCCATCTCGCCC
>JAFEDW010000539.1 GCA_018241455.1 Pseudomonadota bacterium
TCGAGCGCGCGGCGCAGGTCGTCGACTTCCTCGTCGTCGATGAACAGGTCGCTGTTGCGCGTCAGCCGGAACTGGAAGCAACCGAGCACTTGCATGCCGGTGAACAGCCGCGCGACGAAGGCCTCGACGATCGTCGACAGCGCCACCAGCCGCTGGCGCCCGTCCACCGACGGGAGCGCGACCACGCGCGGGAGCGAGCGCGGCGCCTGCACGATCGCCATGTCGCCGTCGCGCCCGAACGCGTCCTTGCCGGCGAGCTTGACGATGAAGTTGAGGCTCTTGTTCTGGATGCGCGGGAACGGCCGCGCCGGATCCAGGCCCAGCGGGCTCAGCACCGGCTCCACTTCGGCGGCGAAGTGCTGTTCCAGCCAAGCGTGCGTTGCCTGGTCCCAGTGCGTGCCGGAAAGCAACTCGATCCCCTCGGAGTGCAGCGCGCCCAGCAACGCGTTGTTGAGCACGTCGTACTGCTCGGCGATCAGCGCGCGCGCGCGACCGTGGATCGCGGTTAGCTGCTCGGGGATGCTGAGTGTGTCGGGCGCGGATTGCGGCGAGCCGAGTTCCAGCAGCTGCTTCAGGCCCGAGACGCGGATTTCGAAGAATTCATCGAGGTTGGATGAGCAGATGCACAGGAACCGCAATCGCTCGAGCAGCGGCACGCGCGCATCCTGCGCCTGCGCCAGCACGCGCGCATTGAACTCCAGCGCCGCGAGTTCGCGGTTGATGAAGTGCTGCGGCGCACGGAGCGAAACCTGGTCCACGGGAAACCCGATCGTCGTTTTGGCCCCATTGTAAGGGCGGAGCGCATGACAACTGTGTTACAGCGTACAAAACCGGAAAAAGCGCCTGCCGGGCGCCTGCCGGGCGCCGGGCGACCGGGCCGGTGGGGGTTATCGGGCGACGACGACGGGGTGGGCGGGCGCCTGCAGCTCGATGGCAGCCAGGAGCGGCGCGGTCTGGCGCTGGAAATCGGCGGTCAGCGCGGCGTCCAGCGGCGTGGCGTCGGGCAGCTTGACGTGCTGCGGGTCGAGATAGCGCCCGTTGAGCCGGTATTCATAGTGCAGGTGCGGGCCGGTGGCGAGGCCGGTCATGCCGACATAGGCGATGGTCTGGCCCTGCTGCACGCGCGCACCGACGCGCGCCGCGCCAGCAAAGCGCGACAGGTGCCCATATACCGTGACGATGCCACCGCCG
>JAFEDW010000053.1 GCA_018241455.1 Pseudomonadota bacterium
GTCGCTGGTTATATCCGCTGTCGTGGTATCGCGATGCCATATTTGTTTTCGTTCAGCCCAAGGTTGCTAAATGAATTCCGCCCGGCAGCCCCAATCTTATATGTCGTCGCTTTCTGCCCCGGGACTGCGCTGGCGCAAACGGCGCAGGCGTCCCGTGCTTCGCGACTCTAGCTGCAACGTCCAGCCGTTACAACCTTCTTTTCGAGTCTAATGCCAGTGCCCGCGCCCGCGCAATCGGGTAGAAATTATTACATGTCCGTAACGGCGCCCAATGATGCACTGCTTACGGCGCGGGCGTATTTCGCCAGGACGCCGCTGCGCGCGTACGGCTTGCGCGGCCGCCATTTCCGGGTGCGCCGCCGCCATTCCGCCGCGGGCAGATCCACGTCGATGCGGCGTTTTACCGCGTCGATCGCGATGCGGTCACCGTCGCGCAGCAGCGCGAGCGGCCCGCCGACGGCTGCCTCGGGCGAGACATGACCAACGACGAAACCATGGCTGCCGCCGGAGAAACGCCCGTCGGTGATCAGCGCAACCTTGTCGCCCAGGCCGCGGCCCACGAGCGCCGCCGTCGGACTTAACATCTCGCGCATGCCGGGGCCGCCCTTCGGCCCCTCGTAGCGGATCACGACCACATCACCCGGCTTGACGCGGTCGCCGAGGATCGCCTGCGTGGCGCTTTCCTCGCCGTCGAACACGCGCGCCGGGCCGGCAAAGCTAAGCCCTTCCTTGCCGGTGATCTTCGCCACCGCCCCATCGGGCGCGAGCGTGCCGCGCAGCACCACGATGTGGCTGTCCTTCTTGATGGGGTTGGACAGCGGACGGATGATCTGCTGGTCGACCGGATAAGGGTCGACCGCTGCCAGGTTTTCCGCGAGGCTCCGGCCGGTGACAGTCAGGCACTCGCCGTGCAGCAGGCCCGCATCGAGCAGCGTCTTCATCAGCGGCAGGATGCCGCCGATCGCGACCAGCTCCGACATCGCGTAGCGCCCGCTGGGGCGCAGGTCCGCCAGCAGCGGCGTGCGCTTTCCCACGCGCGTGAAGTCGGCGAGCGAGAGCTTCACCCGCGCGGCCTGCGCGATCGCCAGCAGGTGCAGCACGACGTTGGTCGAGCCGCCGAGCGCGATGCTGACGGTGATCGCGTTCTCGAACGCCTGGCGCGTCAGGATGTCGGACGGCCGGATCCCGGCGCGCAACAGCGCGACGACCGCCTCGCCCGCTCGCCGGCAATCCGCGCGCTTGGGCGGGCCGACCGCTTCCTGCGCGGAACTGCCCGGCAGGCTCAGGCCCAGCGCTTCGATCGCCGAGGCCATCGTGTTGGCGGTGTACATGCCGCCGCAACTGCCCGGGCCCGGAATCGCGGTGCGTTCGACCTCGGCCAGCTGCGCCTCGGTGATCGTACCGGCCGCGCGCGCACCGACCGCTTCGAACACCGAGACGATGTCGCGCCTCTGCTTGCCCAAGGCGATCGTGCCGCCGTACACGAACACCGCGGGACGATCGAGGCGCGCGATCGCCATCGCGCAGCCGGGCATGTTCTTGTCGCAGCCGCCGATCGCGACGAAACCATCGAATCCTTCCGCGCCCACCACCGTCTCGATCGAATCGGCGATCACCTCGCGCGATACCAGCGAGTAGCGCATGCCTGGCGAACCCATGGAGATGCCGTCGGACACCGTGATGGTGTTGAACGGCACGCTCTTGCCGCCGGCCGCATCGGCGCCCGCACCGGCCTCGCGCGCGAGTTCGGCGATGTGCATGTTGCAGGGCGTGAGATCGGACCAGGTCGAGGCGATGCCGACCTGCGGCTTGGCGAAGTCGGCGTCGCTGAACCCGACCGCGCGCAACATCGCGCGTGCCGGAGTCTGCTTCAGGCCGTCGACGACCAGGCTGGAATACTTTCTAATATCAACAGATTCAGTTTTTTTCTTCATTTAAGTTCTTGCAGCAGCAGCGCGCACCTCGTTGCGCATCCTGACAAAGCCCAGCGCGCCGGCCGTGACCAGCCCCAGCGGCAGCAGCATCGACACCGCGCCCGCGCCAGGCCAGCGCCACACCAGCAATTCGTAGCAGGCCATGCCGACCGGTGGCGCGATCAGGCCGCGCACCCCGGTCAGCGTCACGTGTACGCCCATGTAGTGCTGCGCGCGGCCCGGCGAGGCGAAATCATTATGGCCCAGATTCCAGCCGAGATTCGCGCCCGCGTAGCTGACGCCGATCAGCAGCGCTCCGGGCCAGAGCAACGCCTGCCATTTCAGCCAGACACCGAGCGTCAGCAGCATGATGGCCGCGACCAGCGCCCAGCACTGGCGCGAACGGTACTCGATGATGTGCCCGCGATCGAACAGCCGCGCCCAGGCTGGCAGGAACAGCGGCATCAGCAGCAACGGCACGACGGTGAGCAACAGGATCTGCCGCATGCTGCCGAGTTGCAGCCGATCGGTGAACAGCACGACCAGCTGCGCGGTCATCATCAGGTTGCCGGAACCGTACAGGCTCATCCAGAACATGTAGCTGCGGAACGAGGCGTCCTCGCGCAGGATCTGGCGGAAGACGCGCAGGCTGAAGGCACTGTCGGCCACGCCGACCTCGGCCTCGGCGGCGAGCAGCTGGTACTCGCGCCGCACGCGCACCGAGCGGTACAGGAACGCCGCCAGCAACCCGCATAGTGCCGCAAACAGGTACAGCCAGCGCGCCAGCCGCGGCTGCACATCGAGGATCCAGCCGGCCAGCAACGCGACCAATGCGATACCGAGCGAGCTGAGCATGACGATGCGGCTGGTCACGCGCGCCATGACGTGGCGCGGATAGTTGGCGCTCCACACCGCGGCGCGCACGGTCAGGATGCCCGCCCACAGCACGCGCGCGACCACCACCGCGCACAGCGTCAGCGCCAGGCCGCCGGCCGCGACCGGCGCCAGCACGACGAGGCCCACGGCGACGGCAAACGCCGCCTGCAACCCCGCCAGCACGCCGACGCGCGCACGGCCGTGCGCGAGGTTGGCCCAGGCGAAACTGGAGATGTTGGCGAGCGCCGGCGCGCCGCTGACGGTCGCGACGGCGAAATCGACCACGTGCGGCGCCACCAGGCCGGTGAAGCCCTTCTTGACCAGCACCGCCACCGTGCCGCCTTCGACCAGGCCGCAAGCCACGCCGAGCAGCGCCCACGGCCACATCTCACGGGCGTACATCGCCTCGACGACCGGGCTCGGGCTGTCGGAGCGTTCAGCCAAATTTGCGGCGGATCAGCGCGTACAGCGCGCGCAGGCCCTGGGCCTCGGCGCCCTGCGGCCTTCCCGGGCGATCCTTCGGGTTCCACGCGTACAGGTCGACGTGCAGCCATTCAGGGCTTGCCGTCACGAAACGCTTCAGGAACAGCGCGGCAATGATTGCGCCGGCGAACGAGCCGGCGGAGACGTTGTTCAGGTCGGCGACGCGGCTCGCGAGTTCCTCGTCGTAACCGCCCCACAGCGGCATCGGCCACAACGGGTCGCACACCGATTCGCCCGCGGCACGCGCCGCCTCGGCCAGCGCACCCGCGTTGGCGAACAACGCCGGCAGGTCGGGTCCCAGCGCGGTGCGCGCCGCGCCGGTCAGCGTGGCCAGGTCGATCAGCAGGTCGGGCCGCTCGGCATCGGCGTCGGCGAGCGCGTCGGCGAGCACGAGCCGTCCCTCGGCATCGGTGTTGCCGATCTCGACCGTCAGCCCTTTTCGCGACGACCACACGTCGCCCGGACGATAGGCCGCGCCGCTGACGCTGTTCTCCACCGCCGGAATCAGCAGCCGCAGCTGGATCGGCGCGCGCATCGCGAGCAGCAGCCGCGTCAGTCCGAGCGCGCAGGCGGCGCCGCCCATGTCCTTCTTCATCAGCAGCATGCCGGCCGAGGGTTTCAGGTCGAGTCCGCCGCTGTCGAAGCAGACGCCCTTGCCGACCAGCGTCACGCGCGGCGCACCGGCGCGAGGCCAGCGGCAATCGATGAGCCGCGGGGCGCGTTCGCTCCCCTGCCCGACCGCGGCGACCAGTGGATAGCCACGCCGGAGCGCCTCGCCCTCGATCGTCTCGCACTGCCCGCCAAACTCGCGGGCCAGGCCGCGCGCGGCTTCGGCGAGCTCGGCGGGCCCGAGTTCATTGGCCGGCGTGTTGACGAGATCGCGCGCCCAGCCGATCGCCTCGGCGGCGGCCTTCGCATAGGCGCCATCGGCGCCCTCGGGCAGCACCAGCTTCGCCGCCGGCGCGGGCTTGGGCTGGCTGCGGAATCGGTTGTAGCGGTAGCAACCCAGCAGCCAGCCGAGCGCGAACTGCGTGGCGACCGCCGGTGGGAGCGCCGTCGCCAGCGCGTAATCGCCGGCCGGCAGCCGCTCGGCCGCGGCGGCCCCGTCCCACAGCGAACAATGGGCCGCATCGGCGAGCGCGCCCAGACCGAGTACGGCCGCCGCAATGCCACCCTCGCGCGTCGGCAGCGCAAGCACGCGGGCGCGCTCGGCCTGGAAGGCCTGTCCGCCGATCCAGGCGGCGCCGGCCGGCTCGATGCCCGCCCGCCATTGCGGCAGCATGGACTCGCTGACCAGCCACAAGGGTGTGGCGCCCTGGCCTTCCGCACGATCGATGAGCATGGTCGCTACTTTAACCAATTGCGTTGACAAGTACTTGATGCCGTGGTGTTATTCAAAGCCTTATGCCGTCCTCGATCCTGCTGCTTGACCTCAACCTGCTGCTGCTGCGGAGCAGACAGCGCGGGAGCTGCATGTTGAGCTGAGGTCCGAAGGACGCCACAACACCAGAACCCCGCACCGGCCGCCGATGCGGGGTTTTTTTTAACTTCGAGCGATTTTTACCGGGAGATTGTTTGCCATGAAGTTGTTTTCGCAGAAGGACGTGGACAAGAAGGCGCTGAAGGGCGCGCGCATCGCCATCCTCGGCTACGGCAGCCAGGGCCGCGCGCACGCGCTCAATCTCAAGGACAGCGGCTTCAAGGTCGTCGTCGGCGTGCGCAAGGGCGGCGCGAGCTGGAAGAACGCCAAGCGCGACGGCCTGAAGGTCGCCGAGCCCATTGACGCCGTTGCCCATGCGGATCTGGTCGCGATGCTCGTGCCGGACATGGCGCAGAAGGCGCTGTACCAGGCGATCAAGGCGAAGCTGCCGAAGCATTCGACGCTGCTGTTCGCGCACGGCTTCAACGTGCACTTCAAGCAGATCAAGCCGCGCAAGGACCTCGACGTCGTGCTGATCGCGCCGAAAGGCCCGGGCGGCCTGGTGCGCCGCCAGTACCAGCAGGGCTACGGCGTGCCCTGCCTGATCGCGGTTGCGCAGGATGCGACCGGCAAGGCCCACAAGCGCGCCCTCGCCTACGCGCACGGTATCGGCGGCACGCGCGGCGGCGTGCTCGAAACGACATTCGCCGAGGAGACCGAGACCGACCTGTTCGGCGAACAGGCGGTGCTGTGCGGCGGCGCGACCGAGCTCGTCGTCAAGGGCTTCGAAACCTTGGTCGAGGCCGGCTACCAGCCCGAGGTCGCCTACTACGAATGCCTGCACGAACTGAAGCTGATCGTCGACCTGCTGCATGAAGGCGGCATCACGAAGATGCACAAGTACATCAGCGACACGGCCAAGTTCGGCGACCTGACGCGCGGGCCGCGCGTCGTCAACGAGCGCACGCACAACGAGATGCGGCGGATCCTCAAGGAGATCCAGAGCGGGCGCTTTGCGCGCGAGTGGATCCGCGAGAGCGAATCCGGCGGCAAGAACTACCAGCGCATGCTGAAGGCCGACCTGAACCAGCCGATCGAGAAGGTTGGCGCGAAATTGCGTGCGCGAATGCCTTGGTTACAAGCGACCCGCTAATGAATTGAAACCGAAGGGAGATCGTCCATGGCGACCGAAGCAGACCGCGTATTGATCTTCGACACCACGTTGCGCGATGGCGAGCAATCGCCGGGCTGCAGCATGACGCAGCCGGAGAAGCTGCGGGTGGCGCGGGCGCTGGCGGACCTGGGCGTGGACGTCATCGAAGCCGGTTTCCCGGCCGCCTCGCGCGGCGACTGGGAAGCGGTACATGCGGTGGCGCAGGAAGTACAAGGGCCGGTGATAGCAGCGCTCGCGCGCTGCACGCGCGCCGATATCGAGGCGGCGGCGCGCGCACTGCAGCCGGCGCCGCGCCGGCGCTTGCATGTGTTCCTGGCGACCAGCGCGATCCACCGGCAGTACAAGCTGAACATGGCGCAGGATGAAATCGTGCGCGCCGCGGTCGAGGCCGTGAAGATCGCGCGCGAGTTCTGCGATGACGTCGAGTTCTCGCCGGAAGATGCCTCGCGCACCGAGCTCGATTTCCTCGCGCGCGTCGTCGGCGCCGTCATCGAGGCCGGTGCCACGACGGTCAACATCCCCGACACCGTCGGCTATACGGTGCCGGACGAATTCGGCGAGCTGTTCCGTTATCTTCGCCAGAACGTGCCGGGCATCGACAAGGTGCGCCTGTCGGTGCACTGCCATGACGACCTCGGCATGGCGGTCGCCAACAGCCTCACCGCGGTCGTCGCGGGCGCGCGCCAGATCGAATGCACGATCAACGGCATCGGCGAGCGCGCCGGCAACTGCTCGCTCGAGGAAGTCGTCATGGCGATGGCGACGCGCTCGCAGTTCTTCAACCTGCGCACCGGCATCCAGACCAACCGCTTGTATCCGGTCAGCCGGCTGCTGTCGAACATCACCGGCCAGCCGATCCCGCGCAACAAGGCCGTCATCGGCGAGAACGCGTTCGCGCATGAATCGGGCATCCACCAGCACGGCATGCTCAAGAACGCGCAGACCTACGAGATCATGCGCCCCGAGGATGTCGGCCTGTCGCGCAGCAACCTGGTGCTCGGCAAACACAGCGGCCGCCACGCGTTCCGCGAGCGTGTACAGGAACTCGGCTTCGAACTCGATGAGCTCGAATTGAACCGGGTCTTCGAGGAGTTCAAGGCGCTCGCCGACCGCAAGAAGGAACTGTTCGACGGCGACATCGAGGCGCTGGTACTGCGCGCCGAAGGCTCGGCGCACGGACCCTGGTCGCTGGGCGCACTCGAAGTCAGCTCGCAGCTCGGCGCCTCGGCGACCGCGACTGTGCGGCTGCAGCATGCCGATGGCCGCACGCCGACGGGCAAGGCCAGCGGCGACGGTCCGGTCGACGCCGCGTACAAGGCGATCGAGCAGGCCACGGGCCTGGTCGTCAAGGTGCGCAAGTTCGAGGTGCACGCGGTCACCGTCGGCGAGGACGCGCAGGGCGAAACCGTCGTGTATGTGGATTACAATGGCCGCAGCTACCGCGGCTCGAGCGTGTCGACCGACATCATCGAGGCGAGTTGCAAGGCGCTGCTCGAAGTCATCAACCGCATCGAGCAGTCGCAGCAAGGCGGTGCGCGGCTCGCCGCCCGCGAGGCGACGCCGGCCGCTGCCGCCAAGAGCGCCGTGAAGCATTAGACCTCGAGGACAACATGCCTATACCCGCAACGCCCTACATCTGGTTCAACGGCAAGCTCGTGCCCTGGGAGAAGGCCACCGTGCACGTGCTGGCGCACGCGCTGCACTACGGCTCGTCGGTGTTCGAAGGCATCCGCGCCTACGCCACGCCGCGCGGCGTCGCGATTTTCCGGCTGCACGATCACACCCAACGGCTGTTCGATTCGGCGAAGATCTACCGCATCCAGATTCCCTACTCGCCCGGGCAGATCGACGCCGCCTGCCGCGAGGCGATCGCCGCCAACAAGCTCTCCAAGGGCGCCTACCTGCGCCCGATTGCGTTCCGCGGCTATGGCGAGATGGGCGTGGTGCCGAAGATCGATCCACCGGTGGATGTCGCGATCGCCGCCTGGGAATGGGGCAAATACCTCGGCACCGAAGGCGAGGCCGAGGGCGTCGACGTGTGCATTTCTTCCTGGCAGCGCGTGGCGCCGAACACGCTGCCGGCCATGGCCAAGGCCGGCGGCAACTACCTGTCGAGCCAGTTGATCAGCATGGAGGCGAAGCGCCTCGGTTTCGCCGAGGGCATCGGCCTGTCGACCGACGGCACGGTCAGCGAGGGCGGCGGTGAGAACCTGTTCGTCGTCAAGGACGGCGTGCTGCTGACGCCGGCGCTGGCGCATTCGGTGCTGGGTGGCATCACGCGCGACACCGTGATCAGGCTGGCGCGCGAGCTCGGGATCGAGGTGCGCGAATGCGCAGTGCCGCGCGAGATGCTGTACATCGCCGATGAGTTGTTCTTCTCCGGCACCGCCGTCGAAGTGACGCCGATCCGCTCGGTCGATCGCATCCCGGTAGGCGCCGGCAAGCGCGGACCGGTCACCGAGCGCATCCAGCAGGCCTTCTTCGGGCTGTTCGATGGACGCACCGCCGACAAGTGGGGCTGGCTCGACGCCGTCGACATGCAGGCCAAGCCGCGCGTGGCCGCCGCCGGCTGACGATCGTCACCGTGAAAACCCTGTACCAGAAGATCTGGGAGCGGCACGAGGTCGTCCCGGAGACGGCCGATACGCCCGCGGTGCTGTACATCGACCTGCACCTGGTGCACGAAGTCACGACCCCGCAGGCCTTCACGATGCTGCGCGAACAGCAGCTGCGCGTGCATCGTCCCGACCTGACGCTGGCGACGATGGATCATTCGACGCCGACGCGCACCGAGCAGGTGTTCGGCGGCGCGCCGATCACGGTCGAATCGGCCGCGCAGCAGATCGGCGAACTGGAGAAGAACTGCGCCCAGTTCGGCATCGAACTGTTCGGCCTGCAGAACAAGTTGCGTGGCATCGTGCACATCGTCGGCCCCGAGCTCGGCCTCACGCAGCCGGGCAAGACGGTCGTCTGCGGCGACAGCCACACCAGCACGCATGGCGCCTTCGGCGCCCTCGCCTTCGGCATCGGCACCACCGAAGTGGCGCATGTGCTGGCGACGCAGTGCCTGCTGCAACGGCGTGCGAAGACCTTTGCGGTCACCGTCGACGGCAAGCTGGCTGCGGGGGTCACCGCCAAGGACCTGATCCTCGCGATCATCGGGCGCACCGGCGTCGGTGGCGCGACCGGCCACGTGCTCGAATACCGTGGCAGCGCGGTGCGCGCGCTCGACATGGAGCAGCGCATGACGGTGTGCAACATGTCGATCGAGGCCGGCGCCCGCGCCGGCATGATCGCGCCCGACGAGGTCACCTTCGAGTACCTCGCCGGCCGCCCGCGCGCGCCGGCCGGCGCCGCGTGGCACGAGGCCGTGGCGGACTGGCGCACGCTCGCGAGTGATGCGGGTGCGCGCTTCGATCGCGAATTGAAGCTCGATGGCTCGGCGCTCGAGCCGATGATCACCTACGGCACGAATCCCGGCATGGTGATGCCGATCAGCGGTGCCATACCGAAGCAGCCGAACGATCCGGTGTTCGCCAAGGCGCTCGCGTACATGGGCTTCGAAGCGGGCGCGCCGATCCGCGAACGCGCCGTCGATGTCGTATTCCTCGGCAGTTGCACCAACGGCCGGCTGTCCGACCTGCGCGACGCGGCCCGCGTGCTGCGCGGCCACAAGGTGGCGCGGGGGGTGCAGCTGCTGGTCGTGCCGGGATCGCAGCAGGTCAAGGCTGCGGCCGAAGCGGAAGGACTCGATCGCGTGTTCATCGACGCCGGCGGCGAATGGCGCGAATCGGGTTGCTCGATGTGCATCGGCATGAACGGCGACAATGTCGGCGCGGGGCAAGTCTCGGTCAGCACCAGCAACCGCAACTTCGAAGGCCGCCAGGGCCGCGGCGCGCGCACGCTGCTCGCGAGTCCGCTCACCGCGGCGGCGAGCGCGGTGCGTGGGCGCGTCACTGATCCGCGCGAACTGCTGAACGGGTAGCGGCGCCATGGAACCGATCCGGCAATTTCGTTCACGCACCGTCGTGCTGCCCGCGACCAACATCGACACCGACCAGATCATCCCGGCGCGGTTCCTGCGCACCACGGTGCGTGCCGGGCTCGGCAGGCAGCTGTTCGCCGATTGGCGTTACGCCGCCGACGGCTCACCGCGTGCGGACTTTCCGCTGAACCAGCCCGCCGCGGCCGGCTGCCGGATCCTCGTCGCCGGCCGCAACTTCGGCTGTGGCTCCTCACGCGAACACGCGCCGTGGGCGCTGCTCGACCACGGCATCCGCGCCGTGATCAGCACCGAGATCGCCGACATCTTCCGCAGCAACGCGCTGAAGAACGGCCTGCTGCCGATCGTCGTC
>JAFEDW010000540.1 GCA_018241455.1 Pseudomonadota bacterium
GTCTGGTAGCCGCAGCCGGTGCCGACCTCGAGCACGCGCTTCAACGGCGGCCCGTCGAGCAGCGCCTCGGTCATGCGCGCGACGATGTACGGCTGCGAGATCGTCTGGCCGAAGCCGATCGGCAGCGCGGTGTCCTCGTAGGCGCGGCTCGCGAGCGCTTCGTCGACGAAGATGTGCCGTGGCAGGTTGCGGATGCGATCGAGCACCACGAGGTTCGTGATCCCCTGTTCGCGCAGCCGCTGCACCAGCCGGTCACGCGTGCGGAGCGAGGTCATGCCGATGCCGGAGAAGCGCGGATCGGTCATCGGCACGGCCCGGTGCTGGTTGCTGATGGACTCATGCCAGGCGCACGCCGCCGAGCCACTGCCCCAGTTCGGGCAACACGGCGTGTCGCGTCAGGTCGATCGACAGCGGCGTGACCGACACCCAACCCGACGCCACCGCATGGAAATCAGTGCCCTCGTCGATGTCGGCGCCGGCGCCGGACGGGCCCACCCAGTACATCTTCTCGCCCTTCGGATCGCGCACCGGGATGGCCGGCTCGGAGCGATGCCGGAATCCGAGCCGCGTGGCCCGCAGGCCGCGCAGCTGTTCGAGCGGCACGTCCGGCACGTTGATGTTGAGGATCAGGCGCGGATCGAGCGGCCGCCCGGCCAGTCCGGTGACGATGCGGCGCGCGACCTCGGCGCCGGTGGCGAAATGCCGGCCGCTGCCCGACTGCGTGCACAGCGAAACGGCCAGCGTCGGCAGCCCGAGGAACCGCCCTTCGATGGCCGCGGCCACCGTGCCGGAATACAGCACGTCATCGCCCAGGTTCGAGCCGTCGTTGACGCCGCTGACCACCATGTCGAAGTCGAAATCGAACAGCCCCGAGACCGCCAGGTGCACGCAGTCGGTCGGCGTGCCCATGACGTAGTGCACGCCCGGTTCGGATTGCATCACGCGCAGCGGCACATCGAGGGTCAGCGAATTGCTGGCGCCGCTCCGGTTCCGGTCGGGCGCGACGACGGTCACCTCGGCCAGGCTGGCCAGCGCGGCGCGGAGCCGCACGATGCCTTCGGCCCGGTACCCATCATCGTTGCTGACCAGAATTTTCATGTTCTTATGCAAGCGATCCCTGACGGCGCGCCAATATACTGAAAGCCTGCTTCGGGAGGAATGCGAGTTGACAGGCGAGGATGA
>JAFEDW010000541.1 GCA_018241455.1 Pseudomonadota bacterium
GACGATGGTGTGCTTGCGCCCCGTGTAATAGAGGATGCGCTCGGTCGTCGTGGTCTTGCCGGCGTCGACGTGGGCGATGATGCCGATGTTGCGGATGTCGGCGAGCGGGGTAGTGCGGGGCATGGCGAAATATCCGTGGGTAGTCTGGTCAGGGGGTCGTCAGGCAATCCGCCCACGATAGCACGAACGGGCCCCAAAAGAGGAGTGCGGGCAATCGAATCAGGGACTTGGGCTGGCCGTTTTGACCACGGTGCCGCCCTTCATGACGAAGGCCACGCGTTGCAGCGTCGCGATGTCTTCGAGCGGGTTGCCGGGCACCGCGATGATGTCGGCGTAGTGGCCGGGCGTGAGCGAGCCGATATCGGCGCTCCAGCCCAGCAGCCGCGCGCCGTTGACGAGGTCCGCCTGCAGCACTGCGCGCGGCGTCATCCCGTATTTCACCATCAGCACGAGTTCGCGCGCCTGCGTGCCGTGCGGGAACGGCCCCACATCGGAGCCCACCGCGAACGGAATGCCCGCCGCAAGCTGGCGCCTGAATTCACCGACTTTGTAGTCGAGCAGTGCGCGCTCGCGGGCCGCGACCTCCGCATTCGGCGCATGCTCCATGAAATATTCGAACACCGCGAAGGTCGGCACGGCGGGAATATTCCTCGACTTCATCAGCCGCATCGTCGCATCGCTGAGCTGCGTGGCGTGGTCGATCGAGGCGACGCCGGCTTCGGCAGCGAACTGCGTACCCGGCTCGCCCTGGGCGTGCACGGCCACGGTGGTGCCGAGGCGCGCCGCTTCGTCGACCGCCGCCTTGAGCTGCGCCGTCGTGTATTGGTAGGGCGTGCTGAACACGCCGTCGCTCAGCCGGTCCTTGCCGGTCTCGTAGATCTTGACGAAGTCCGAACCCTGCTTGTGTTGCTCGCGAATGACGCTGACCAGCTCGTCGGCCGAATTGGCCGCGGTCGCGTTCGACAGCACGTGCTGCTCGGGATTCCATCCGTTGGCGTCTTCGTGGCCGCCGAGGATATCGATCGCGTTGCCGCTGACGCGCAGGCGCGGCCCCGGGATCAGCCCGGCGTTGATCGCATCGCGCACGGCAGAATCGGCCGAGCCCGCGCCTTCGGTGCCCATGTCGCGTTCGGCGGTGTAGCCGGCGAGCAGGTCGTCGCGCGCCGCGATCGCGGCGC
>JAFEDW010000542.1 GCA_018241455.1 Pseudomonadota bacterium
CGCCGTCGCGCCGCCGGCCGCGCCGGCCGTGGCCACGCCGCCGGCGCTCCCCGCGGCATCGAAGCATGCCCACGGCAAATTGCACATCACGATCACCACCGACGCGAAGGTCGATGATGGCAAATCGAATGCGGCCACCGGCAAGAAGGCGGATGCCAGCGGTGACGCCGACGACGATGCCGCGGACGACGACTCGGACGCTCACCACGAGCACGGCAACGACAACGCGCTGGTCGGCATCGGCCGCGATTCGACGCTGCCTGCCGGCGAGCATGCGAGCGCGGTGGTTTCGGTGCTCGGCTCATCGACCAGTGCGGGTGAGGTGGACGAAGCCGTGGTTTCGGTGCTCGGCAATACGCGCGTGACCGGACCGGTCGGCGAAGCGGCGGTCGCCGTGCTGGGCAGCACCTATGTCGACAGCCATGTAGGCGAAGACGTGGTCGCGGTACTCGGCAACGTCGAGCTCGGCCCGCACGCCGTCGTCGACGGCAATGTCGTGGCCGTCGGCGGTGAGCTGATCCGCGATCCTGCGGCTGTCATTCACGGCACGATCCAGGACGTTGCGCTGTTCGGCAGGATGGGCGGTTTCGAATGGGTCCATCCATGGGTGCAGCACTGCCTGATGCTCGGCCGTCCGCTGGCCTTCGTGCCGGGCGTCGGCTGGGCGTGGACGCTGGCGTTCGGGTTCCTCGGCCTGTACCTGCTGATCGCGCTGCTGTTCCCCAAGGGCATCATCCATTGCGCGCGCACGATGGAGGGGCGGCCGGGCCGCACCGTGCTGGCCTCGATCTTCACGTTCATCCTCAAGCCGATCGTGTTCCTGCTGCTCATCGTCACCGTGATCGGCATGGCGCTGATTCCGTTCCTGGCCTTTGCGCTGTTCGTGGCCGGACTGTTCGGCAAGGCCGTCGCACTGGCCTGGCTCGGTCGCCGCGTGGTGCCGGCCCGCGAGGACGGTACGGAATGGCCGCCGGTGCTGGCGGTGCTGGTCGGCAGCCTCATCGCGCTGCTGCTGTATGTCGTGCCGTTCTTCGGCTTCATTGCCTACAAGCTGTTCGACATCCTGGGACTGGGCATCGTCGTTTACACGTTGATACTGCGGATGGGTTCGAACCGCGCGGCGAAGGCGCCGCCTCCGGCCGGCGTAGCTGCGCCGGGCACGGCCGCCGGCGCGGCGC
>JAFEDW010000543.1 GCA_018241455.1 Pseudomonadota bacterium
ACCGCCAGGGCGTCGCAGCCGATGCCGCCTACGTGGCGCTCACGAATACGCCGGACTACTACCCAGCGATGTACCTGGCGCACAACTACCAGTTCCTGGCGAGCTCGGCAGCGATGGAAGGCCGCCGGGCCGAGTCGATCGCAGCCGCCGACGGCTCGCGCAGCGCCGTGTCGGACGCGATGTTGCTGGCGATGCCCGGTGCGGACTGGTACGTGGCAGAGCAGTACACGGCGCGCGTCCGCTTCGGATTGTGGGATGAACTGCTGGCGATGCAGGCGCCTGATGCCCGCCTGGCTGGCTTGCATGCCGGTTACCTGTACGCGCGTGCGATCGCGCTCGCCGCCAAGGGCCGCGTCAGCGAAGCGCGCGCGGCGCTCGGCGAGATGCAAGCCTTGTCGGACTCGAAGCAGGCTGACGCCGGCGCCGGCATGAATACCGTGCGGGATGTACTGGCAGTGGCGATCCCGGTGGTGCGCTCGCGCATTGCGGCGGCGGAGCATCAACCGCAGCAGGCCATCGCCGCGCTCCAGCAGGCGGTGGCGGCCGAAGACCGCCTGGCCTACAACGAACCCAAGGACTGGTTCGTCCCGGTGCGTCACGTGTTGGGTGCGGCGCTGCTGGGTGAGGGCCGCGCGAGCGAGGCCGAGAAGATCTATCGCGACGATCTGCGGCAGAACCCGTCGAACGGCTGGGCGCTGTACGGGCTGGCCGCCGCGCTCAAGGCGCAGGGCAAGGCGGGAGAAGCGGAAAAGATCGGACGCCAGTTCGATGCCGCGTGGCAGCGCTCGGATGTCAGTCTGCATTCATCGGCGTTCTGACACTCCAGTTCAGCCACTCGTGAACCGGGCCACGAATTCGCGGTGCACCGGCGGCGCGGGACCGCCGGATTTCGCCACGCGCGATCGTGCCGGATCGAGTTGCGACGCGCGATAGCCCGAACGAATATCGATCACGCGCACTGCGCGGCCCGCCGCGCTGAATCGGACCCGCCATTCCTTGATCGCCAGCTGCAGCAGGTTGCCGTCGCGGCGGATGCGCCGATACGGGTGCGGCGCGGGCCCGAGCGCCAGAGTGGCGCGGATGCGTTCGGCGATATCGAGCCCCGTGTGCGCCTCGATCCAGGCCGCTTGTTCCGCGGCCAGCGTGGCGATCGTGACATCGAAGCCTGGTATCGGATC
>JAFEDW010000544.1 GCA_018241455.1 Pseudomonadota bacterium
GACCTGGCTCCACTTTTCCATCGGCGTGTACCACATGGCGGCATCGAACAGGCCGTGGTAGCTGCCCTCGAGGATGATGTACTCGTCGCGCCCGGTGTAGGCACGCGCCAGGCGCAATCCGGCCATCACCGCTTCGGTGCCTGAGTTGGAGAATCGCACCAGCTCGGCGGCCGGCACCATCTTGTGGATGCGCTCGGCCACCTTGTATTCACGCTCGGTCGACAGCGCGAACACGCCGCCGACTTCCATGCCTTCGCGCGCCGCCGCGTCGACGCGCGGATCGGCATAGCCGAGGATCGCCGGCCCGTACCCCAGGCGATAGTCGACGTAGACGTTGTCGTCGATGTCCGTGATGCGCGCGCCGCGACCCTGCTTCACGTAGATCGTGCGGTCCTCGCCCCAATAGCGGAAATTCGAGGCCACCCCGAGCGGCAGGCGTGTCAGGGCCTTGCGGAAGTGGGCGTTGCTTTTATCGAGTTTTCTGGCCATGGCAGTCTCCTTCGACAAGGCCGGCAGATGGCAGTTGAAGGCGGGGCACGCGGATGCCGTCGCCACCGCGATCCGAAGGTATTATATGATCATATACTTCGATTCTTGTGAAGCCCAAGATGCAAGAACTGCTGGGCTGGAGTGCCCGGTCGCCTGCTGCATTATGTTCTCTCGAATATCATGTAACTAATTGTTGGGCCAAATTTTTCTTCCTAAGCCTGAACGCCAATTACCGTCGAGTTGCCAAGCTGGCCGTGACGGGCGTAAATTGCACGGCTGTATAATTGCAATCGCAAAGAGGGCGCAGTGATGAAGATCTCCACCGCTGCATTGGAACCGCTGGCGCCCGACCCGGCCCCGCACGCACTGCCGGCCTGGGTCTATTCGCACCCGGAAATGACCCGGCTGGAAATCCAGCGCATCCTGCTGCCCAGCTGGCAGATCGTCACGCATGTCAGCGCGCTGAAGAAGAGCGGCGATTTCGCCACGCTCGACCTCGGGCCTGAGAGCGTGTTCGTCATCCGCGACCGCGACGGCGTGATCCGCGGTTTCCACAACGTGTGCCGCCACCGCGGCGCGCGCCTCGTCGACGGCCAGGGCACCTGCCCTACTTCCGTCACCTGCCCCTACCACGGTTGGTCCTACCGGCACGATGGTTCGTTGATGGGCATGCCGGTGCG
>JAFEDW010000545.1 GCA_018241455.1 Pseudomonadota bacterium
CGCGATGTCGGCGATCGTGTAGTCATCGCCCATGATCCAGCGCCGGTCCGCCAGCCGCGCCTCGAGCACCAGCAACAGTCGGCGTGACTCAGCGACATAGCGATCGAGCGGCCGCTTGTCTTCCCAGTCGCGGCCCGCGAAGCGGTTGAAGAACCCCACCTGCCCGAACATCGGCCCGACGTTGCCCATCTGGAACATCAGCCATTGCAGGGTTTCGTAACGCTGCGCAGGGTCGCGCGGCAACAACTGGCCCGTCTTCTCAGCCAGGTACCACAGGATCGCGCCGGATTCGAACAACGGGAGCGGCGCACCCCCGGGTCCTTGCGGATCGATGATCGCCGGAATCCGGTCGTTGGGATTCAGCGCGTGGAATTCGGGTGAATACTGGTCGTTGCTGTCGAAGCTGACGCGATGCGCCTCGTACGGCAGGCCGATCTCCTCCAGCATGACGCCAATCTTGATGCCATTGGGCGTGCCGAGTGAGTAGAGCTGCAGGCGATCCGGATATTGCGGCGGCCATTTGCGCGTGACCGCAAAGGCGTCGAGTGCCTTCATGAGCCTGCCATCGCTCTTCAGGTCACTGGCGGCGCCCCGCCCTCGCTCTTGCGCCGTGCCACGTAAGCATCGAGCGCCTCGACGATCGCCGGATCGCGCTTCGGGGCGACGAACTCGTTCAGCCGCTGGTGCCAGATCCTGTTGGCGCGCTCGGTCGCGGTCTTCGCGCCATCGTCCGTCCATGCGCCGAAATTGCGCCAGTCCGACACCATTGGCGCATAGAAAGCCGTGCGATAGCGCTCCATCGTGTGCGCACAACCGAAGAAATGCCCGCCCGGACCCACCTCGCCCACGGCTTCGATGCCGATGTCCGCCGCGCTGGCTCCCACGGGTTGGAACACTTCGGCGAACATCTGCAGCATCTCGATGTCGATGATGAATTTCTCGTACGAGGTCGACAGGCCGCTTTCCATCCAGCCGGCCGCATGCAGGATGAAATTGCAGCCGCCGAGCAGCGCGCCCCACAGACTCATCTGCGCCTCATAGGCCGCCTGCGCATCCACTACGTTCGAGGCGGTGGCGTTCGACGATCGCCACGGCAGCTTCAGGAACCGCGCCAGCTGCCCGGCACCGAAGGAAGCCTTGACGTACTCGGGCGTGCCGAAGGCCGGCGA
>JAFEDW010000546.1 GCA_018241455.1 Pseudomonadota bacterium
CGCGATTTCCAGCCTCCACGTGAAATCCTCCAGCCGGGTGATCCCGTCGACGTCGATCTCACGCATCCGCCGCGGGGCGTGCCGCACGGCCACGACGATCCGGCCGGCGATCGCCCAGATACTCCCGTTGACGCCGCTGCAGTTCGCGGCGCCCGAAGTGCGCTCGCAACTTCAGCCGCGACCAGCACGCCACCGCGCGGCAGTCCCAGTACGACCACATCGTCATTGCCAGATTGCAATGAAGCCTGCTATCGGCGCAGCATGCAATGCGCAGTTACCGCAGCACGGTTTTGATGGTCCCACGGGCGTTCGGGCCGACCCGTATTAGTGCGGATCGACATCGGCCACGGCCGCCGTCATCCTCTTTCTGGGTATGCGGCGCACGTATACCGCGAGGACGTGCAATGAGGGACGAAGAGCGCAGTCTCCTCGAACAGACGCTCGCGATAGTCCGCGGGTTGAGCCATGAGCTGCATGCCGACCTGCCGGGCATCGATCGCCTGGACGCCAGCGCCTCGATCGAGCGCGACTTCTGGATCGACAGCCTCGCGCGCGTCGAACTCGCCTTGCGAATCGAGCAAACGTGCCGCCGGGTGATATCCGATCGCGCGCTGGCGGAAGCCGACACCGTGCGGGATCTGGTGCAGGCCATGCTGCGCGCTCCTGCATCTGCCACCGCGGGTGCATTGGCCGCCTCGCCAATCCTCGACGCGGGCGCTGCCGCACCGGTGGCACCCACGACGCTGCTCGAGGCGCTGGAGTGGCACGCGCTGCGGCAGGCAGACCGCGCGCACATCGTATTCATCGATGACGCCACCGGGCCCCTGCAGATGAGCTTTGGTGAACTGCATGCGGCCGCGACTGCGGTGGCAGCAGGCCTGGTCCAGCGCGGCGTCCAGCCGCAGGAGACCGTGGCGATCATGTTGCCGACGGGGCGCGAGTTCTTCGCCGCGTTCTACGGCGCACTCGATGCGCGAGCCGTCCCGGTCCCGCTCTATCCCCCGGCCCGGCCCAGCCAGCTCGAGATCCACCTGCGGCGACTCGCCGGAATTCTCGCCAATTGCGAGGCCCGGACGCTGATCACGTTCGAGGGCGCCCGTGCCGTGGGGCACCTGCTGCGCTCGCTGGACACCCGTCTCG
>JAFEDW010000547.1 GCA_018241455.1 Pseudomonadota bacterium
GGCAAAACAGGCGAATGGCAGTCTTCATGGCTGACAGGTCTCCGTGTCAGAAGAACACGGTCGCGCCAATGTGTGCCGCCAGGTTGTTGCGCAGCCGATCGGTACCGAGGAAGTCGGACTTGAACACCTGGTCCTGCGCCTCGATGCGAATCGTCAGCCAGTCCGTCGGCAGCACGCGGAAACCGGCGCCGAAATTGACGGTGAATTTCTGGTCACCCTCGAACTTCGTGCCGCCGATGCCGCCCAGCAGGTAGAACCCGCTGGTCATGGCGAGATTGCGACCGAGAAACACCTCGCCAGGCAGGAAGTTGTAGCCCAACGAGAGGTTGTAATACGTGAAGCGCCTCTCATCATCGGTGAGTAGCTGCACATTTCCGCCGAGGGTCTCGAAACTGGTCTGGCCGGTCTTGGAGCGCCCGGCCGCGGCCTCGAAGAAGAAATCTTCCGTGACGTGGTAATCAAAAACGACGCCCACCACTGGCGCGGCGGTATAGCTTTCGGCCGACAGCTCGCCGAAGTAGGCGCCCAGCTCGACGTTCTTGGCCTTGATCTTCGGTACCTTGATCTTGCGGCGCTCGACCTGCGGATCGATGACCACTGGTGGCGGCGCCGAATCAGCGGCAGCGGCAGCAGCGTCTGCAGCTGCATCAGCATCTTGCGTATTCGCCTGCGCCTGCTTGTGGCGATGCCACGGCCAGTGCATGTGCTTGTGCAGCGTGGCGCAGCCGCTGGTCAGCAGCATCACCGAGGCTAGTAGAAGAACGCGAATCCGATTTTCCATTCCTGTTTCACCTCGTTGGCATCGCTCTTCGTGAACACCGTGTGGTGGCGGTATTCAGCCCGCAGGAAAAAACGCCGCGTCAGGTAGAAGCGCGCGCCGACTCCCGCGTAGGCGGTCTGGTAATTCTGGTTCAGCGGCGTGACCAGCGTCGCCTTCGGCTCGGTGCGTTCGAAGCCCGCGCCCAGCGTCACGAACGGCGAGAAGCGCCATTCCGGCATGAACACGTGATTCAATCCCAGATCGGCCACGTAGCCGTTGGACAGGTTGCCGAGGAATTGCCCCGCGTGCAGCTCGAGCTTCAGGTTGTCGGTGATCGAGAGCGCCCAGAATCCCTCGACCAGCGTGGCGCCGCCGTAG
>JAFEDW010000548.1 GCA_018241455.1 Pseudomonadota bacterium
GACGCGCCGTACGTGGGCAACGTGAACGCGCTGGAGATTCCCTACAACCGCCACATCGGCGCAGCACCTGCGCTCAGCGCCGCGGAGATCGACGACGTGATCACCTTCCTGTGCACGCTCACCGACGGCTTCGACCCGCAGCACCCCACGGCCCAGGTACTGCCCGCGCAGTGCCAGGACGCCATTTCACCTTGAGGACTTTCATCCATGAACTGCGCCGCCGTGACATTCCGCTCCGCACTCATTCTCATGGCCAGCACCTTGCTGCCGGGCGCGGCGGCATACGCGGCCGATGCCGCGGGCGCGGGCGCGGGCTCGAGCTTGGAGCAACGGCTCGAACAGCAGGTCGAACAGATGCAGCAGCAACTCGATGCGATGAAGGCGCAGTTGCAGCAGCTCAAGGCGCAGAACGAGGCGCTGGCGGCGCAGCAGGCGGCGCAAACGGCGCAGGCACAGATGACTGCCACGACAACGCCGTCGAATGGCATCGCGGACAATCTGAGCCTGTGGGGCTACGGCGAGGTCTACTACACGCATCCGACGCACAATGGCGCGCTGACGCAATTCGATCTGGCACGCGCGGTGTTCGGCATCGGTTATCGCTTCGACGACCGCACGGTGTTCAACTCGGAGTACGAAATCGAGCATGGCGTCGCCTCGGCCGATGATGCCGGTGAATTCGAAGTCGAGCAGTTCTACATCGACCACCAGCTCGCGGACTGGGCGAGCCTCAAGGCGGGCCTGTTCCTGATTCCCGCCGGATTGCTGAACGAACATCACGAGCCGACCAACTTCTATGGAGTGCAGCGCAACTTCGTCGAGACGCTGATCATTCCGAGCACCTGGCGCGAGGGCGGCCTCGCACTGCACGGCAATACGCCAGGCGGCCTGAGCTGGGACGTCGGCCTCACGACCGGCATGAATCTCGGCGGCTGGGACATCAACCCCGAGGATCCGCAATATCGCACCGCGCTCGACCTGATCAACAGCGGCGCCGGGCCGCTGCAGGCGACGCACCAGGAGCTGAGTCTCGCCAACGGCCAAAACCTGTCCCAATACCTGTCGCTGAACTTCAGCGGCGTTCCGGGCCTGCTCGCCGGCGCGAGCGTCTTCACCGGCAAGGCCGCGCTGCC
>JAFEDW010000549.1 GCA_018241455.1 Pseudomonadota bacterium
TCGACCGGCACCCGCAGCTGATTGCCGAATACTTCCGCAACTACCGGCGCGTCGTGTACCTGGTGCAGGAGCGCGCGAACAGTGACGTAGAGCACGCCCGCGCCATTGCCGCGCGCCTCGGGCTCGAGTTCGAGGTGCACACGGTGGGCTACGGGCAACTGGAATCCAGTTTGCGGCAGGTGGCGGTGCCGGCGGCGGCCGCCGCGCCCGCCGAGGTTCGCGTTGCATGGCCGCGCTGATCATCATCTCCTGGCGCGACATCCCCGCGCAGGTCATCGTCAAGCAGGGGCGTGAGACCGCCAAGGTGCAGCTCACGCATCGCTTCCAGGAGGCGGTCGACCGCGCCGCGATGCGCGCCGGCAAGGGCGGCTCGGCGGCGTACCTCGCCGACTGGAAAAGGAGTGATCCCCGGCCAGTCAGCGGTGAACTCGAGGCCATCGCCAAGGCCGAGGCGGCGCTGATCGAGGCGCGCTATTCGGACGAAGACCTCGAGCGCCTGGTCCGCGCGCACGGCCTCGAGCCCGGCAGCGCCGCGCCGAGTGACAAGGAGCCGGGCTGATGTACGCGCTGCGCCGCTGGTCGGTGCGCCATGCACGCGGCCTCAACGGTTTCTATCGCGGCTTCGAGGCCTTCCTCGTGGCCTTGAATCCGCTCTGGCGCCTGATCGGCTACCAGCGCGTCGAGCGGCCGATGGCGGCCATGGAGCGGCTCGTCAAGGGCGCGCTGTTCGATTGCCAGATGTGCGGCCAGTGCGTGCTCAGTTCGACCGGCATGTCCTGCCCGATGAATTGCCCCAAGCAACTGCGCAACGGCCCCTGCGGCGGCGTGCGCGACAACGGCCACTGCGAGGTCAAGCCCGAGATGCGCTGCGTCTGGGTCGAGGCGCACGCCGGCGCCACGCGCATCCCCGGCGGATTGCAGTCGCTCGCCCAGGTGCAGCACGCAGTCGATCGCCGGCTGCAGGGACATTCGGCCTGGCTGCGAGTGGTGCGCGAAAAGATGGCGCCGCCGGCATGAAATTCGACGACGAACCGGTACCGGGCTATCCATTGCCAATCCTTCCCGGGCACACCTCGCCCGGCCGGCTCGAGCGGGTGCTGCGCGCCGGGCAGTTCGCGATCACGACCGAGCT
>JAFEDW010000054.1 GCA_018241455.1 Pseudomonadota bacterium
AGCGTGCCGCCGCCCGCCTGGAATTCCTGCGTGAACGCCGCCAGCACACGCGTGCCCCAGTCACCCGTGGGGCTGAGCGCGACGCCGCGCTTCTGGCCGGAGGCGAGGATGCGGCGCGCCACCTCGCGCGCATCGTCTTCGGGCGAGAGCGCGTACTGGTCCATGCCGTAGGGCGCGGAGCGCCCGGCGCTGAGGAAATTCAGCGCCAGCATCGGCACGCCCGGCCAGGCACTGGCGGCGATGTCGACTTCCTGCCGCGTGAGCGGCCCGACGATGAAATCGTTGCCGTCGGCATGCGCCTGCCGCAACGCCTGGTCGACCGGCAGCACGCCGGTGTCGTAGACCTGCACTGCGGGCCGCGCGTCGGCCGGCAGCTGCTGCCAGGCGTAGTTGAACCCGGCCTGGATCGTGGCCGCGTAACCCGCGGCCTGGCCGCTCACCGGCAGCAGCAGCGCGAGCTTGCGCAGCCGCGTGGCCACCGGGAGCGGCGCGGCCAGCGCCTGCGCCAGCAGTTCGGTGGCGGGATGGCCCGGGTACGTCGAGCGCCAGCGCGCGGCCTCGATCGCGCCGTTGATCGAGGCTCCACCGCTGGCGCTGGCCACCGCGCCCAGGTCTAGCCAGCCGCGCACCGTGGGATCCTGGCTGGCGGCCGGCTCGAGCTTCACGCCCTGCTCGCGCGCCGCGCGCAGCAACGACAGCAGCTCGGCGCGCAGCCCGCTGCGCGCGGCGTCGCCGGAGGCGACGCGCTCGGCGCTGATTTCGGCGCGCACGCCGTCGACCGGGCGCGCGGCGGCCAGTGCGATGCGCATGCGGCTCTCGAAGTACTGCGGCGCCGCCGGCGTGCCGGCCGGTTCGGCGATCGCACTCATCTTTTGCCAGGCCTGTTGCGCCCGGCCGTTGGCGAGGTCGATATCCGCCTCGATGACCCGCCGCTCGATGAGCTGGACGGGCGTGAGCGTGCCGGTGATGCCGCCCAGCACTTGCGCCGCCTCGGTGGCGCGGCCGGCCTGCAACCAGGCCCGCGCCGCCTGCAACAGCAGCGCGGGGCGCGCCTCCGGTTCGGCCCGCCGCGCCGCGCTCTCGAGCGCGCTGGCATTGCGGCTGTGCGTGGCCGATTCGGCCGGCGTCGGCGCGCCGCTGGTGGTGCGGGCCGGAAACGTGGCCGGTGGAAAACTGGCGCAGGCAGCCAGTGCGCCGAACGCGGCGGCCAGGGCCAGCGCGGCCCAGCGTCGGAAGAAATCGCGCTGTGTTTGCATCGGTAGCACCGCGCCTTGCAAGCTAGGCGCACGAGATTGGCAACAGCTGGAGATTATAGTGGCTGCCGGCGCGGGAAGGCTCGATGTCATTGCGACGCCAATCGGCAATATTGGCGATTTGAGCCCGCGGGCGCGCGAATGCCTGGAGCGCGCGACGCTGGTGCTGGCCGAAGACACGCGGCGTACCGCCACGTTGCTGGCCGCCTGCGGCATCGCGCGCCCGCTGCAATCACTGCACGATCACAACGAAGCCGGACGCGTCGATGCGCTGCTCGAACGGCTGCGGCGCGGCGAGACGCTGGCGCTCGTCAGCGATGCGGGCACGCCGCTGCTCTCCGATCCCGGTTTCATCCTGGTGCGCGCCGTGGCGGCCGCCGGCTTCGAAATCCGCAGCATTGCCGGTCCGTCGGCGGTGACCGCGGCGCTCGCGGTGGCTGGGCTCCCGACCGACCGCTTCGTATTCGAGGGTTTCCTGCCCGCGCGACCCGGGGAGCGCGGCGCGGCGCTGGCGAGGCTGGCGCAGGAGACGCGCACGCTGGTGCTGTTCGAGGCCCCGCACCGCATCGCCGCGACACTGCAGCAGCTCGCCGATGCATTCGGCGCCGAACGCAACGCCGTGCTGGCCCGTGAACTCACCAAGGTGCACGAATCCGTCTATCGCGGCACGCTCGCGCAGCTTGCGGCGCGGGCGCTGGCGGACGCCGACCTTGCGCGCGGCGAGATCACGCTGGTCGTCGCCGGCGCGCCGCACGCGGCCGCGGGGGATGCCGCGCTGCTGGCGCGCGCGTTGCCGTTGTTGTTGAAGAGCCTGCCGCCGGCCCGGGCCGCGGCGATCGGCGCGCAGTTGAGCGGCATGCCACGTGCGGCCGCGTACGAGCAGGCGCTACGCCTGGCCCGCGAAGCACGCGGCGGCGGCAGCGGCGGGGACCGGCGCGATTCCGCTGCAGAAGAGGCGTAGAGGCCGTATCGTGCGCACTGGAGAGCCGGCCAGGCAATCGCTGTCGCACGGGTTTTTCCCGTGTGGCGGAGGAAAGTCCGGGCTCGGCGGGTCGAGGTGCCAGGTAACGCCTGGGGGGCGCGAGCCCACGGAAAGTGCAACAGAAAGCAAACCGCCGAAGCGCCGGCAACGGCGCTGGCAAGGGTGAAATGGTGCGGTAAGAGCGCACCGCGCCGCTGGCAACAGCGGTGGCACGGCAAACCCCACCTGGAGCAAGGCCAAATAGGGAAGTCGCGGTGGCAACACCGCAGCGCCGGACCTGCGCGTGCTTCCGGGTAGGCCGCTTGAGGCGCGCGGCGACGCGCGTCCCAGAGGAATGATTGCCCACGACAGAACCCGGCTTATCGGCCGGCTCTCCTTCTCACCTCATCCGCGATTGAAGTTCCTTTGCCAAGTATCTGATCGGTAAGTCGCTTGCTTGCAAGCGCTCGGCCCTCGTTCGGCCCGGCCGCCGAAGGCACACGTAAGTCTTTGTCCAACTGGAGAAAAACACAGGCAAAGGCCATTGACATAAGAGCATCGCGATTTCTATAGTGGCGCCAAGTGGGAAAAAGTGGGAGCAGATGGGCGCATTTGGCCCGTCGACGACATGTTTCGCGGCGCAACAAAGCTCACGGTGGACGACAAAGGCAGGCTGGTCATGCCCACCCGCCATCGCGATCGCCTGCGCGAGCAATGCGCCGGGCAGCTCGTCATCACGGTCGATCGCGACCAGTGCCTGCTGATCTACCCGCTGCCCGAATGGGAACAGATCGAGCGCAAGTTGATGGCGCTGCCCACGCTGCAGCCGCAGGCGCGCCGGCTGCAACGCTTGATGGTCGGCCATGCCACCGATGCGCAACTCGATGCGCACGGACGCTTGCTGTTGCCGCAGGAACTGCGCGAATTCGCGGGGCTCCATCGCCACGCAATGCTGATCGGACAGGGTGCGCGCTTCGAGTTGTGGGACGAAGCACGCTGGATGGAACGGCGCGACGTCTGGCTCAAGAGCGATGACTCGACCGGCACGCTGCCGGCCGATCTCGAATCCATTTCGCTCTAGTGCCCGGGCACATGCGTCAGGGCGGGGAAATTGGATGAGCACAAACCGGTGCTTGTCGACGAGGTGCTCGCAGCTCTTGCCGTGCGCCCGTCCGGGCGTTACGTCGACGCCACGTTCGGCCGCGGCGGGCACGCCGAGCGCATCCTCGCCGCCCTCGGGCGCGATGGCCGCCTCATCGCCATCGACCGCGATTGGCAGGCGATCCAGGCGGGCCAGGCGCGCTTCGCATCGGACCCCCGTCTTACGCTTGTGCATGGAGCCTTTGGCGAAATCGCGGCGCTGCTGCGCGCGGCGGATCCGGCCGGTCGCCTGTACGACGGCATCCTCATCGACTGCGGCGTTTCCTCGCCGCAGCTCGACAACGCGGCGCGCGGCTTCAGCTTCCAGAAGGACGGCCCGCTCGACATGCGCATGGATGCGCAGCGCGGCGAGCCCGTCAGCGCCTGGCTGGCCCGGGCTTCGTTCGAGGAAATGCGCGACGTGATCGCCACGCTCGGACAGGAGCGATTCGCGCGGCGCATCGCCGCCGCGATCGAACGCGAACGCACGCGCGCGCCGCTGACGCGCACGCTGCAGCTCGCCAACCTGGTCGCCGCGGCGGTGCCGGTGCGCGAGCCGGGCAAGCATCCGGCGACGCGCACTTTCCAGGCGTTGCGCATGCACATCAACGACGAACTCGGGCAGTTGCGCGCGGCGCTGGCGCAAGTCGTCGCGCTGCTGGCGCCGGGCGGGCGGCTGGCCGTGATCAGCTTCCACTCGCTCGAGGACGGCGTGGTGCGCGATTTCCTGCGCAGCCGCACCAGCGTGGATCCGGCGCTGGCGAAACTGCCGGTGATTCCGGCCAGTGCGCTGCCGCCGCTGAAGCTCATCGGGCGCAAGCAGCGCGCCAGCGCGGCCGAAGTGCACGCCAACCCGCGTGCCCGCAGCGCGCTGCTGCGCGTGGCCGAGCGCCTGGCCTCGGTGGCCGCGTGAAGCCGCTGCCACGCACGCTGCTGTGGATCGGCGTGCCGCTGCTGTGGCTGGCGGTGCTCGCATCCGCCGCCGGCGCGATCTACTGCAAGCACCGCGCGCGCGAACTGTTCGTGCAGCTCGAGCGCCTGAACAGCGGGCGCGATGAACTGGACGCGGAGTGGGGGCGGCTGCAGATCGAGCAGAGCTACTGGTCGACCTACGCCTACGTCGAGAATACCGCTACCACGCGGCTGCAGATGCGCATTCCCGCTTCGCACGACGTCGAGATGCCGACGCCATGAGCCGCCGCTCCTGGGGCGGGAAATCGGGCGCCGCGCGCACGGCGCGCCCCTCGGGCGGGCCGCGGCCGGTGGCGTTCCGCATGCGCCTCGGCGTCGTGTTCGGCGCGCTGCTGCTGTGCGGCGCGGGGCTGGTGGCGCGCGCGGTGCAGCTGCAGCTGGTGCAGCACCGCTTCCTCGCCGGCGAAGGCGCGGCGCGCTTCACGCGCGTGGCGCCGATCATCGCGCACCGCGGCACGATCACCGACCGCGACGGCGAGCCGTTGGCCGTCAGCACGCCGGTCGATGCGGTATGGGTCAATCCGCAGGAATTGAGCGCCAACGTCGAGCAGCTGCCGCGGCTGGCGCGCGCGATCCACATGGAGCCGCAGGAACTCGTGCGGCGCGTCAGCACCAGCATGGACCGCGATTTCCTCTACCTGGTGCGCGGGCTCCAGCCGGCCGATGCGCGCAAGGTGCGCGAACTGCAGATCGGCGGCGTGTACCTGGCGCGCGAATACCGCCGCTATTACCCGGCTGCCGAAGTCACCGGCCACCTGCTCGGCTTCACCGATGTCGACGACACCGGGCAGGAAGGCATCGAGCTCTCCTCGGACAACTGGCTGGCCGGCGAAGACGGCTCCAAGCGCGTCATCCAGGACAGCGACGGCAACAAGGTCGAGGACGTCGAGAGCATCCGCGCGGTGCGGCCCGGCCACGACCTGCGCCTCAGCATCGACCTGCGCATCCAGTACCTCGCTTATCGCGAATTGAAGGCCGCGATCCGCGACAACCGCGCGCGCTCGGGTTCGGTGGTGGTCGTCGACGTGCGCACCGGCGAAGTGCTGGCGATGGTCGACCAGCCCGCGTTCAATCCGAACGACAGGAGTCAACTAACCCCTGCTGCATATCGTAACCGCGCAGCGACTGACCTGTTCGAGCCAGGCTCGAGCATCAAGCCGTTCTTCGTTGCTGCGGGCCTCGCGTCCGGCCGCTTCAGCACCCACAGCATCATCGACACGGGGCCGGGCTACATACAGGTCGGCACGGCCATGATTCACGACGAGCACAATCTCGGCGCGATTTCGCTGGCTACCGTGCTGGCCAAGTCCTCGAACGTGGGCATGGCGCACCTGGCGCTCGCGCTCGAACCGCACCAGGTGTGGACGACGCTGAACGGCCTCGGCTTCGGGCAGGTCACGGCGAGTGGCTTCCCGGGCGAATCCGCCGGCCAACTCTCGAACTACACGCACTGGCGGGATGTGCTGCTGACTTCAATGTCACGCGGCTACGGCTTGTCGGTCACGCCACTGCAGCTTGCGCAGGCCTACGCCACGATCGGCGCCTACGGGCTGCGCCGACCTGTCTCGCTGTTGCGCGTCGATGGGCCCGTGGCCGGCGAGCGCGTGCTCGACGGACGCGTCTGCAAGGACCTGCTCGGCCTGCTCGAGTCGGTGATCACGATGCCGGGCGCGACCGGCGCGCGGGCCGCCATCACCGGCTATCGCGTGGCCGGCAAGACCGGCACGGCGTGGAAGGCCGAGAACGGCGGCTATTCGCAGAACCGCTACATGTCGATATTCGGCGGTGTCGCGCCGCTGACCAATCCGCGCCTCGCCGCGGTGGTGGTCATCGACGAGCCGAGCGCGGGCAAATACTACGGCGGTGATGTCGCCGCGCCGGTGTTTTCGGCGGTGCTCGGCGGCGCGCTGCGGTTGATCGGCGTGCCGCCCGACGATGCCCATCCCGGCGCCGCGGCGCCGCCCAACGCACAGGTGGCGCTGCGATGAACGCCGCCAGCACGCGCGCATCGTCGCCGGTCCCGGGTGCGGGCCACGCCACCGTCGTGGAGCTGCCATGGCGGCCGCTCAAGGCGCTGCTCGGCGGCGGTTTCGAACTGCCGGACGATTTCGAAGTGGCGGACCTGACGCTCGACAGCCGCAGCGTGCGGCCGGGCGCCGCGTTCCTCGCCTGCCGCGGCCGCAGCCGCCACGGTCTCGAGTTCGCGCAGGCCGCGGTCGACGCCGGCGCGCGCGCGGTGCTGTGGGAACCGGCGCCGGGCGTCAACGCGCCGGTATTTGCCGCGCCGGTGCTGGTCGTCGCGGTGCCGGAACTGTCGGCACAGGCCGGCTACATCGCCGATCGGTTCTTCGGCGCGCCCTCGGCGCGGTTGATGGTCGCGGGCGTCACCGGCACCAACGGCAAGACCACCTGCGCGTGGCTGCTGGCCGCGGCGCTCAGCGCGGCGGGCCGCGGTTGCGCCTACCTCGGCACGCTCGGCGTGGCCTTCGGCGGCCAGCTCGTGTCCGGCCGGCACACGACGCCCGATGCCGTGACGCTGCAGCGTACGCTCGCGCAACTGCGCGCCGCCGGTGCCGCCGCGGTCGCAATGGAAGTCTCTTCGCATGCGCTCGACCAACGGCGCTGTGCGGGCGTGCGGTTCCAGATCGCGGCCTTCACCAACCTGAGCCGCGATCACCTCGATTACCACGACGACATGCGCGCCTACGCCGCGGCCAAGGCCTCGCTGTTCGACTGGCCGACGCTCGGCGCCAGCGTCATCAACATCGACGACGACTTCGGCGCCGCGCTGGCTGCGCGCGCCGCGCCGGGCGAATCGCTGATCGTGACCGGCCGGCGGAGTGATCCGGCGCAACACGCGCCGGGCGCGCGATTCGTGCGCGCGAGCCACTGCGCGCATCGTCCGGACGGGCTGACGCTCGAGCTGGACACGAGCTGGGGCAAGGCCGCCCTGCACAGCCGGCTGCTCGGGGATTTCAACGCGGACAACCTGCTCACGGTGCTCGGCGTGTTGCTGGCATCCGGCGTACCGCTCCCCACGGCCTGCGAGGTGCTGGCCGCCTGCGAGGCGCCGCCGGGCCGCATGCAGTTGTCGGGCGGCGGTCGGCTGCCGCTCGCGATCGTCGATTACGCGCACACGCCCGACGCGCTCGACAAGGCGCTGCGCGCCGCGCGCGCACACTGCTCCGGCAGGCTGCTGTGCGTGTTCGGTTGTGGTGGCGACCGCGACCGCGGCAAGCGCCCCGAGATGGCGCGTGTCGCCGAGTCGCTCGCCGATGCGCTCTACATCACCGACGACAACCCGCGCAGCGAGGATCCGCAGCGCATCGTCGCCGACATCAGCGCGGGGCTGCGTGAACCGGCGCGTGCGCGCATCGAGCACGATCGGGCGGCGGCGATCGCTGCGGCGGTGACGGCGGCCGCGCCGGGCGATGTCGTGCTGGTGGCCGGCAAGGGGCACGAGGATTACCAGCTGGTCGGCGGCGAACGCCGGCCGTTCAGCGACCTGGCGCAGGTGCGTGCCGCGTTGGCCGCGCGGAGTGCCGCATGAAGCGCACGCTGGCGCAATTCGCCGCCGCCTGTGGCGGAGAGCTGGTCGGCGCTGACGCGGAATTCACCGCGGTGCTGATCGATTCGCGCGCCGTGCAGGCGGGCGACCTGTTCCTCGCGTTGCCCGGCGACCGCGCCGACGGCCATGATTTCGTCGCCGCCGCGGCGCGGGCCGGCGCAGCCGGCGCGGTCGTCAGCCGGCGCATCGACGCACCGCTCCCGCAGGTGTTGGTGTCCGATGTGGCCGCCGCGCTGACGCGCGCGGGCGCTGCGTGGCGTGCGGCGTTTACCGGCACCGTGCTCGCCGTCGCGGGCAGCAATGGCAAGACGACGACCAAGGAAATGCTCAGTGCGATCCTGGCGCAGCGCGGCGAGTGCCTGGCGACGCGCGGCAACCTCAACAATCATCTCGGCGTGCCGCTGACGCTGCTGCGGCTCGCACCGCGCTTCCGCGATGCGGTCATCGAAATCGGCGCGAACCATGCCGGCGAAGTGGCCGCGCTGGTGGCGCTGGCGCGCCCGGCCGTGGGGCTGATCACCAATGCCGGCGCGGAGCACCTCGAGGGATTCGGGAGCCTGGAGGGCGTGGCGCGCGCCGAGGGCGAGATGGTCGCCGGCCTCGCCGCCGACGCGACCGCGATCATCAACGCCGACGATGCATTCGCGCCGCTGTGGCGCGGCATGACGCGCGCGCGCGTCGTCGACTTCGGCCTGGCCGCGAATGCCGCGGTGCGCGCCGCCGATGTGCGTCTCGAAGCGACCGCGCAGGGTTTTGCCACGCGCTTCACGTTGCACAGCACGCTGGGTTCGGTGCCGGTGGCGCTCGCACTCGCCGGACGGCACAACGTCAGCAACGCGCTGGCGGCGGCGGCCGCGGCGCTCGCGGCCGGCGCCACGCTGCCGCAGGTCGCCGCCGGACTGCGCACGGTGCAGGCCGTTGCGGGCCGCCTGCAATTCAAGCCACTGGCGGGCGGCGCCTGGCTGATCGACGATTCCTACAACGCCAACCCGAGCTCGGCGCGCGCGGCGCTCGAGGTGCTGGCCGAGCTGCCGGGCCGGCGCTGGCTGGTGCTGGGCGACATGGCCGAGCTCGGCGAGCATGCCGCGGACAGCCACCGCGAAATCGGCGCGCTGGCGCGCGAGCTCGGCGTCGAGCGCCTGTATGCGTTCGGCGCGCTCGCCGCACTGGCCGCGCAAAGCTTCGGCGCGGGCGCCGAATCCCACGACGACATCGATGCGCTCGCGCGTTCGGTCGGTGGCGCGTTGCGCGGCGACGTGCGGCTGCTGGTCAAGGGTTCGCGCGTCAACCGTCTCGAGCGCCTGGTCGCCGCGCTGACGGCGACCGGCGGTGCGGCGGCCGGCGGTGCGGCGGCCGGCGGTGCGGCGGCCGGTGGCGCAGCCGCCGGCGACGCCAAGCGGAGGGCCGTCTAGATGCTCTACTGGGCCGCCAAGCACCTCGCCGCGCACATCTCGTTGTTCAACGTCTTCTCGTACCTGACGTTGCGCTCGATCCTGGCGACGATGTCGGCGCTGGCGATCGCGCTGCTGGTCGGGCCGTTCATGATCGCGCGGCTGTCGCGCTACCAGATCGGCCAGGTGGTGCGCACCGATGGTCCGCAATCGCACCTGCCCAAGGCCGGCACGCCGACGATGGGCGGGTTGCTGATCATCTTCGCCGTCGTCGTCACGACCTTGCTGTGGGGTGACCTCGTCAACCGCTTCGTGCTGATCGTGCTCGGCGTCACGATCGGCTTCGGGCTGATCGGTTTCTACGACGATTACCTGAAGCTCGTGGTAGGCAACTCACGCGGCCTGATCGCGCGCTGGAAATATTTCTGGCAGACCGTGCTGGGCGTCGCCGCGGCGATCCTGCTGTATCGCCTGATGCACTCGCCGACGGTGACCGCGTTCCACGTGCCGTTCTTCAAGACCGTCGCGTTGCCGCTGGGTGCGGTCGGCTTCGTCGTGCTCGGCTACCTGATGATCGTCGGCATGAGCAACGCGGTGAACCTGACCGACGGGCTCGACGGGCTGGCGATCGGGCCGTCCGTCATGGTGGCCGGCGCGCTCGCGATCTTCGCGTACCTGAGCGGCAACGCGGTGTTCGCCGGCTACCTGCAGATCACGGCGGTGCCGGGCGCCGGCGAGCTGGCCGTGTTCTGCGGCGCGATCGTCGGCGCGGGCCTCGGGTTCCTCTGGTTCAACACCTATCCGGCGCAGGTGTTCATGGGCGACATCGGCGCGCTGGCGCTCGGCGCCGCGCTCGG
>JAFEDW010000550.1 GCA_018241455.1 Pseudomonadota bacterium
TGCTGCTGGTGCCGCTGATCGTGCTTGCCCGCCACAGCGAGCAGCGTGGCAATCCGCTGATCGCCAGGCAGGGAGTCGACCAGCTCGCCAGCGCGACGCAGTCCGGCGGCAACATGGAGGGCAAGGAGACGCGCTTTGGCATCGCCGCCTCGAGCGTGTTCGCCGCCGTGACGACCGCCACGTCGTGCGGCGCCGTCAATTCGATGCATGACTCGATGACCCCGCTCGGCGGTTTCGTGCCGCTGTTCCTGATGCAGCTCGGCGAGCTGGCCCCCGGCGGCGTCGGCACCGGCCTGTACACGATCCTGATCTTCGCCGTGCTGGGCGTGTTCATCGCCGGCCTGATGATCGGCCGCACGCCTGAATACCTCGGCAAGAAGATCGAAGCCACTGAAATGAAGCTGGCTTCGATCTTCATCCTGACGACACCGTTCATCGTGTTGATCGGCACCGCGGTCGGCGTCGTCGCCACGCCGGGCAAGGCGGGCGTGGCCAATCCCGGCACGCACGGCTTCAGCGAGATCCTCTATGCCTTTTCCTCGGCCGCGAACAACAATGGCAGTGCGTTCGCCGGGCTGTCGGCCAACACGGTCTTCTACAACACTGCGCTGGCGCTCGCCATGTGGCTGGGCCGCTATTGGCCGATCGTCGCCGCACTCGCGCTGGCAGGGTCGCTCGCCGCCAAGAAGCGCGTGCCGGTGACCGAAGGCACGATGCCGACGACCGGGCCATTGTTCGTTGCACTCGTCGTCGGCTCGGTGCTGCTGATCGGCGCGCTGACCTACGTCCCGGCGCTGGCCCTGGGGCCGGTCGTCGAACAGTTCATGCTCAACTCGGCCCATTGAGAGACCGGTATGTCGCGGCAACAACTGACGCTGTTTGATCGGAAGCTCCTCGGCCCGGCGCTGGTGCAGTCCTTGCTGAAGCTCGACCCACGCGTGCAGTGGCGCAATCCCGTGATGTTCGTCGTCTACGTCGGCGCAATCGTTACCGCCGTGCTGTACGCGCAGGCGCTGGGCGGCCACGGTGAAGCATCGGCCGGATTCATCCTCGCGATCACGGTATGGCTCGCCTTCACGGTGCTGTTCGCCAATTTCGCCGAGGCGCTGGCGGAGGGA
>JAFEDW010000551.1 GCA_018241455.1 Pseudomonadota bacterium
CGACGCGATCGCTGCGCGCGGCCAGCGAGCCTTGCACGACGCCGTCCTGGCTGATGATGCCGGCGAGGTACATTTCGGCGATCACTTCGATGATGCCCGAGCCGCAAATGCCGGTGATGCCGGTGGCCGCCGTGGCCTCATCGAACCCGGGTTCGTTCGACCACAGGTCGGAGCCGATGATCCTGAAGCGCGGTTCGAGCGTCACCGGATCGATGCGCACCCGCTCGATGGCACCGGGCGCGGCCCGCTGCCCGCCGCTGATCTGCGCGCCCTCGAATGCGGGGCCAGTCGGGCTCGAGCAGGCGAGCAGACGATCCTTGTTGCCCAGCACGATCTCCGCGTTGGTGCCGACGTCGACCAGCAGCGTGAGTTCGCTGCGCAGGTCCGGGCGCTCGGCCAGGATGACGCCCGCGGTGTCTGCGCCCACATGCCCGGCGATGCACGGCAGCACGTAGACGCGCGCATTCGGGTTCATCTTCAGGTCGAGCTGCGTCGCCCTGGCCGTCACCGAACCATCGGTGCACAGCGCGAACGGCGCGCCGCCGAGCTCCACCGGATCGATGCCGAGCAGCAGGTGATGCATGATCGGATTGCCGACGATCGCCGCCTCGAGGACCTCGCTGGCCGCCACGCCGGCTTCCTTCGTGACCTGCGCGATCAGGTCGTTCAGCGCACCGCGCACCGCGGCGGTCATCTGCACGGCGCCGCCCGGGTTCATCATCGAATACGACACCCGGCTCATCAGGTCTTCGCCGAACCGTATTTGCGGATTCATGATTCCGCTGGTCGCCAGCACGGCGCCGTTGAGCAGGTCGCACAGGTGCATGGCGATCGTGGTCGAGCCTACGTCGACCGCGAGCCCATAGGCGCGCTCGTGGAAGCCGGGCCACACGGCGATGATGGTTTGCCGTGCGTGCACGGCCACCGTGACGGCCCACTTCCCCTGCCGCAAGGTCGGCTGCAGCGTCTGCAGCAGCGAGAACTCGCAGTCCAGGTTCGTCAGCTGCCACTCGCGTTCGAGCGCCTGGCACAGCCGCTGCAGGTCGCTGGCCGGGTTATGCATGTCGGGCTCGGTGACTTCGACGTAGTGCAGGCTCACGACAG
>JAFEDW010000552.1 GCA_018241455.1 Pseudomonadota bacterium
CCGCCGACGTAGAACGATTGTTCATCGCCCTCTTCGGGTTGCACGCGCACTTCGCCGGCCTTGAGAAGAGCGAGCAACGGCGCGTGCCGCGGCGCGACCCCGAGCTCGCCCTCGGCCGCGGGCAGGAACACCATCTTCGCGGCGCCGGAGAAAATCTCGCCCTCGGCGCTGACGATGTCGACGTGGATCGTGTTTGCCATTGCGTTGTTGCTTCAGTATGCCTGTGGCGCCGGCAGCTATTGCAGCGTCTTCGCCTTCTCGACCACTTCCTCGATCGCGCCGACCATGTAGAACGCCTGCTCGGGCAGGTGATCGTAGTCGCCGGCGAGGATGCCCTTGAAGCCGCGGATCGTATCCTTCAGCGGGACGATCTTGCCATCCTGGCCGGTGAACACCTTCGCGACGTTGAACGGCTGCGACAGGAAGCGCTGGATCTTGCGGGCGCGGAACACGGTGAGCTTGTCCTCTTCCGACAGCTCGTCCATGCCGAGGATCGCGATGATGTCCTGCAGTTCCTTGTAGCGCTGCAGCACGGCCTGCACGCCGCGCGCGGTCTGGTAGTGCTCTTCGCCGACGACCAGCGGATCGAGCTGGCGGCTGGTTGAATCGAGCGGATCGACCGCCGGATAGATGCCGAGCGCGGCGATCTGGCGCGAGAGCACGACGGTCGCGTCGAGGTGCGCGAACGTGGTCGCGGGCGACGGGTCGGTGAGGTCGTCCGCGGGTACGTACACCGCCTGGATCGAAGTGATCGAGCCGGTCTTCGTCGAGGTGATGCGCTCCTGCAGTACGCCCATCTCTTCGGCGAGCGTCGGCTGGTAGCCGACCGCCGAGGGCATGCGGCCCAGCAACGCCGAGACTTCGGTGCCGGCGAGCGTGTAGCGGTAGATGTTGTCGACGAAGAACAGCACGTCGCGCCCGCGGCCGCTCGCCTGCTTCTCGTCGCGGAAATATTCCGCCATCGTGAGGCCCGTGAGCGCGACGCGCAGGCGGTTGCCCGGCGGCTCGTTCATCTGGCCATATACCATTGCCACCTTGGAGTTCTGCAAGTGCTCGCTGTCAATTACGCCCGACTCGATCATCTCGTGGTAGAAGTCGT
>JAFEDW010000553.1 GCA_018241455.1 Pseudomonadota bacterium
GGAATCCATCGCGCGCGAACGCGAACAGCACGCGCGGATTGCCGAGCAGTTCGCTGCTCAACAACCCGAACATCGACACCGCCGCGCCCGCCAGCATCAGCGCGCGCAACGCCGGGCTGACGCGTCCCATCGCGTCGGCCAGCGGCACGCTCGATTGCGCCAGCGCCGGCCCGAGGATGCCCTGCGCCACGAGCTGGATGGCGACATACAGGATCGTGACGCCGACCATCGCGATGAGCAGTGCACGCGGAATCGTGCGCGCCGGGTCGGCCACTTCACCGCTGGCGGACAACGAGATCTCCATGCCGGTGAACGCGAACAGCGCGAGGATCAGCGCGCGGCCGAGCCCGGCGCCGTCGGGTTGCACCGTCGACGTGAAGTTCACCGCGTGCACGGCGCCCGCGCCGACCACGACGAACACCAGCAGCGGCACCAGTTTCAGCAGCGTCGCGGCGCTTACCACGCGCGTCGCGCGCGCCACGCCGCTGACGTTGACCGCGGCGAGGCCGCCGGTCACGACGATGATCACCAGCGCGCGCGCGGCGGCGGCGAACCGCGGCGGCAGCACCGAAACGACGACGTCGGCCAGCGCCGCGGCCACGCCCCCGCTGGCCAGCACGCTGCTCAGCCAGGCGAGCACGCCGGCGACGAAACCGATGAGCGGACCGAAGGCCGCGCTGATGTAACCGTAGGCGCCGCCGCTGCTCGCGAGGCGGCTGCCACCCTCGGCATAGCAGATGCCGATCGCGCCGATGATCACGGCACAGGCGAGCAGCGCCAGCGGCGCGTAGACGCCGACGCCGGCGGCGAGCTTCGCGGGCACGGCGAAGATGCCGGCGCCGATCACGACGCCGATCGTACTGGCGGCCAGTCCCCACGGCCCGACCGCGCGCACCAGGCCCGCGTCCCGCTGATGTTCGACCATGGGCGTAACCGTAACATCATCGCCCGGTGGAGCGCACCGGGCCCGATTGCGGCGCGCGCGGCACGCGCCTCTGGCATATTGCCGGCCCATGACTCCACGTACGCAACTGCCGTCATTCGCCGCGCAGGCCGTGATGTTCACGGCCGCCGCGCTGCTGATGCTCGGCAACAACTA
>JAFEDW010000055.1 GCA_018241455.1 Pseudomonadota bacterium
CGGGCGCCAGTTGCATCGTCGACTGGCCTCCCGTTCCGCCGACCGGCACGGCCCCGCTGAGCGACGCACCGATCTGGCCGGCCACCGACTTGTCGAGGATGGTGATATCGGCGCCGCTGTCCAGCACCAGGTTCAGCGGATGTCCGTTGACGCTGGCGGGCACGAAGATCTGGTCATTGTTGTAGAACTCGAACGGCAGCCACCCGGTGGAGCTGCGTTCGTGCGCGAACGACCAGGATTGCTTCGGCGCCGGCCGCGCGAACAGCTCGGCGGCCAGCGCGGGATTGACTTCGATGGAATCGAGCCGCCTGGTTTCATCGGCACCCGGGTCGGCTGCGGTGATGCGCTGCTCGAACGCGAAACGGATCGCGCCGATCATGCGCCAGTCGCCATAGCGGATGAAGCGGGTGACGCGGTCCTGCGTGATGCGCTCGCCCAACAGCTCGCCGGTCGACGCATCGATGAAAAGATCGAAGATATCGTTGCCACCGAAGCCCACGCGCACGATCGTCCACGGCCGGTTCTCGCGCTGCTCCACGCCCAACACCTGCAAGCGGATGTCCGGCCGTGCATGGCCCAGGTCCGCGAAATACAGAGCGATGGCGCGGCGCACCGCCAGGCCGTGGTCGCCGGATTCCTCCAGCTGTCCACTGGCATTGGTGGTCCAGCTGGAGTCGGGTGTGACGGCGGTTGAATCCGCCAGTGGCCCGAGTGATCGGTCCTCGCGCAGGCGCCCGTCGCGCGCCAGCCAGCGTTCGAACGTGCCGTCGACCTCACCGACGCGGATGCGCCCGCGTTCGTGGACAGACTGCAGGTGTTCGAATGCGGCGCCGCCGCGCCAGGCGATGTACCTTGAAAGCAGCTCGCCGGCAGCGTCAGCGCGCACGGGCGGCTGCACGCTCACCCACAGCGCAAGCAGCAGCGCGCATTGCAGCGCGATGCGCTTCATGCCGGGCCCGCGCTGGCCTCGCTGCCTCACCATATGTGTGCGCGCCTGGCTGCGGGCAGGTAGAGCATGGCGTCGTCGGGCACGCTGAAGGCCTTGTACCAGGCGTCGATGTTGCGCACCACGCCGTTCACGCGGAATTCCGCCGGGCTGTGTTCATCGGAGACGATGCGGTTGCGCAGCGCAGCTTCGCGTATGACCTCCCGCCAGGCCTGCGCCCATCCGAGGAACACGCGCTGTTCGCCGCTGAACCCGTCGAGCACGGGTGCCGCTTGTCCGCGCAGCGAGATGGTGTACGCTTCGAACGCGGCGTTGAGGCCGCCGAGGTCGGCGATGTTCTCGCCGATCGTGTTGGCACCCTTGATGTGCACGCCAGGGAGCGGTTCGAACGCGTTGTATTGCGTGACCAACTCCTGGCTCAATGCCTTGAAGCGCGAAACGTCTTCCGCTGTCCACCAGGGATGCAGTCGGCCGGTGTCGTCGAGCTTCGCTCCCTGGTCGTCGAAACTGTGGCTGATCTCGTGGCCGATCACGCCGCCGATGGCGCCGTAGTTGACGGCCGCATCGGCGGCCGGGTCGAAGAACGGCGGCTGCAGGATGGCCGCGGGAAACACCACGGCGTTGAAGGTCGAAAGGTTCTCGGCATTGACCTCCTGCGGCAGCAGGCCCCATTCGCTCCGATCGACGGGTTGGTCCAGCCGGTCGATGCGCCGCTGCCAATCACGCGTCACCGCGCGCCGCTCGTTGCCCACCGGGTCGTCGGGCCGGATATCGAGGCCGGTGTAGGTCTTCAGGTGATCGGGATAGCCGATCATGATCCGGAACGAGGCCAGCTTGCGCAGCGCGGCCGCGCGCGTGGCCGGCGTCATCCATGGCAGACCTGAAATGCGCACCTGGTAGGCGGCGATCAGGTTGTCCGTCAGCTCGGTCATCTTCGCCTTCGCCTCGGGCGTGAAATGCCGTTCGATATACAACGCGCCGAGCGCGTCACCGATCGCGCCGTTGACGGCGCTGATGGCTCGTTTCCAGCGCGCGCGCTTCTCTGGTTGCCCGTTCAGCACGTGCCCGCGGAATTCGAAGGCCGCGTCGTCGAAGGCTTGTGGCAGCACGTCGGCGTAGGTGTCGAGACAGTGGAACGTCAGGTACGCGCGCCAGGTCGCCACCGGTGTGCGACGGAACAGGCGCGCCAGCTTCGGCACGGCCGTGTCCTCGGCGACGATGTAGCGGTCGTAGCCGGCGGGTACGCCGGCGACCCCGAGCATGGCATCGATCGGATATCCGTCGGCCATCGCGATCAGTTGCGCGCGCGACTTCGGATGGTACGTCGCGTCATAGTCACGCTGCTGGTCATAGGGCCACGAGATCCGCGCAATGGCGATTTCCAGCGCGAGGACCTCGGCCGCGCGTTGCGAGGCATGCGGGTAATGCGCCAGCGCGAGCAGCGCGGTGATGTAGGCCTGGTACTTCGCGCGGATCGACGCGAACGACTGGGACGGATCGAGGTAGAAATCGCGGTCCGGCAGCCCCAGACCGGACTGCGTCACCTTGATCGCGTAGCGGTTCGGTTCCTTGGTGTCGACGGCGGGAAAGAATGCGATCGGACCTGCCGACAGATGGTCAGGTTTCGCGATGAAGCGCCCGACTTCGAAGTGGGAATGCAGCTGCCCGATATCATCGAGCTCCGTTGCGACTGGCGCGAGGCCCCGCGCCTCGATGCCGGCGGAATCGGCGTAGGCCTGCCAGTAGTCGGCCACGCGCCGGGCATCGCTGCCGGCGGCGGGCGGCGCGGCCTCCAGTTCGTCGATGATCAGCTTGAGGTCGGACTCGGCCTTGGCGATCATCCCGTCGAAAACACCCCAGCGCGAGCGATCCGGCGGCACTGGCGTGCGCTTGATCCACGCGCCATTCGCAAAGCGGAAGAAATCGTCGCCGGGCCTGACCGAGCGATCGAGCGCGGACTCATCGAACCCCCAGGCGCCCATAGCGGGCGCGGGCGGCGTGGGAACGGCGGCGGTCGCCACACCCGGCGCGAGGGCGCTGGCGGCAAGCATTGCAAGCATCGTGTTGCGCACAAGGAACTCCGCAGGTGTCCGGAAGTCTCCAGAGTATTTCATATGAAGTGTAAAATGTGAAATATATGCATAACCAAATCCGCAGGAGGCGAATTCATGAGTGACTCAACGACGATGCGGCGGACGGCGATCCTCGAGGTGGTGGGTGTCGTGGCCGTCGCCTTCCTCACGCGCGGCCTGTTGCGGCTGTGGGGTTTCGGCATCGCAGCCGGCGCTGCCGCGACGATCGTGGCGGCGCTGGCGGCGACCTGGCTGTTGCGCCGGCGTGGCAGCAACTGGGCCAGGCTGGGCTTGCGGCGCCCCGAGAAGATCGGCTCCACCGCGCTGTGGACCGTGGGGTTGGCGCTCGTCGCGCTGCTGGTGGTCCCGGCCCTGTCGGCGGCGATTGCCGACGCGCTCCATTCGCCGGCGCAGCAGCTCGAGGTGTTCGCACGATTGCGTGGCAACCTCGGCTTCTATCTCCTGATGCTCTTCCCGGGAGTCTGGGGCGCCGCCGCATTCGGCGAGGAGCTGGTGTACCGTGGATTCATCATGCAACGCCTTGGCGATGCCCTGGGAGGAGGCCGCCCGGCGGCGCTGGGTGCGCTGCTGCTGCAGGCGGTGCTGTTCGGCCTCGGGCACGCCTATCTGGGTCCGCGCGGCGTGCTGAATGCCGGCCTGCTCGGACTCGTTTCCGGGCTGTGCTTCCAGCTCAATGGCCGCAATTTCTGGCCGCTGTTCATTGCGCACGGCCTGGTCGACACGATCGGCATCACGGTGCTCTATCTCGGACTCGCGCATGGTTGAGGCGCATTTTGGCGGCCGCTCGACGGCATCCGGTAGTGGTGGCGGTCAGGCGGCTGCAATATGCTTGATGGAAGTCGGGGAGAATTGCAGCCATGAAGGTCCATTGGATAACGCGCCGCGACCAGCTCGAGGCCATCGCCAGCACCGCCAGGCAGGATATTGGCGATCGCCTGAGTGCGATGGGCCCGTGCACCGTGGCGGCGCTGGCCGACGCGCTGGGATACCGTCCGACCGCGTTGTACCAGCATCTCGCGGCAATGCAGCGCGTTGGTCTCGTCACGTCGCATGCCGTCCGCGGTGGCCGCGGCCGGCCGGCGACGCAATACCAGATGATCGCGCCGCTGGTGCGCTGGTCACGCGCGCCGCGCGTGCGGGCCAACCGGGCGCCGATGGCGCGCGCTGCCAAGGCGATGGCAATGCGCGCCGCCAAGGACTACGCGCGCGGCTTCGACGTACCGCATTGGACGCTCGAGGGGCCGGGCCGCAACCATTGGATGTTCCGGCTCGTCGCCCGCCTGTCGCGCCAGCGCCTCAAGCGCATCAACAGGCTGCTGGACGAAGTGGCCCGGCTCGCCTATACGCCCGACCCACGCTCCGGGCCACTGGTCAGCGTGGCCTGCCTGCTCGCGCCGATTCCCGAACGCGCGCGCCGGCCAAAGCCGACGCAATCGAGGCGCCGGCGCAAGTAGCCCAAGGCAGGTCGCCGCGTGCCGGCGCGCTTGCCGACGTTCCGCCGCACGCGCCAGCCTGCCGTATTAATTCATATTTTGTATAATTCGTGAGTATATAAACCATTGCTCCAGAGGTGCCATCCGATGAACAATTCCGCCTTGCGTATCGCCGTCATGCTGCTGTCCGCATCGGCCTCGGTCGCTGCTTTGGCTGCCGCCACCGCCGAGACCGATGCCCAGATGCCGCGCCACCTCGGCAATGAGGCCGCACTGAGCGACGGCACGCTGGATGTTGCGGGCGCCCATTACGTCTACACCGCCGAGACTGGCATACAGGTGGTGCACGTCACCGACCCGAAGGACACCGACCCGCCGCAGCCGAACGACAAGGGCGTGCTGCCGCCGGTCGAGCCGGAAGCCGGCATGTCGTACGTCGCGTATTTCCTCGGCAAGACGCCCAACCCGGCGCGCCCGCTGACCTTCATCTTCAACGGCGGCCCGGGCTCGTCGACGATCTGGCTGCACATGGGCGCATTCGGCCCGAAGCGCGTCGTGACGACCGACAACGCGCACACGCCGGCGGCGCCGTACACGATTGTCGACAATGCCTCGTCGCTGTTGCCGGAATCGGACCTGGTGTTCATCGACGCGCCGGGCACCGGCTTCGGCCACCTGCGCGGCGCCGACAAGAACAAGGCCTTCTGGGGCGTCGACGCCGATGCGCACGCGTTCGCCAACTTCATCGTCGGCTTCCTCTCGAAGCACGATCGCTGGAACTCGCCCAAGTACCTGTTCGGCGAAAGCTACGGAACGACCCGCGCGGCGGTGCTCGCGTACGTGCTGCAGAACGAAAAGTCGGTGGACCTGAACGGCATCATGCTGCTGTCGCAGATCCTGTGCTTCGACAACAGCCCTGACGGCCCCCAGTTCAATCCCAGCGTCGACCAGCCGTATGCGCTCGCGCTACCGACCTATGCGGCGACCGCGTGGTACCACAAGAAATTGCCCTCGCAACCCGGCGCGCTCGAACCGTTCCTCGCGGAAGTCGAGAAGTTCGCACTCGGCGATTACCTGAGCGCACTCGCCGAGGGTTCGGCACTGGCGCCAGATCGCCGCGCCGCGATCGTCGGCAAGCTGCACGACTACACCGGCCTGCCGGCGGACTACATCGAACGCGCCGACCTGCGCATCAACGGCGGGGTGTTCGAACAGCATGTGCTCGGCGGCGCCACCACCGGCCGGCTCGACACGCGCTTCTCAGGTCCGACTATCGACCCGCTCGCCAAGGAGGCGGCCTACGATCCGCAGGCGGCCGCGATTTCCTCGGCCTACGTGTCTGCGTTCAATGACTATGTGCGGCGCCAGCTGCACTTCGGCAAGGACGACACGTTCAAATACAACAACTACGCTGCCATCGAGAACGCGTGGGATTTCCTGCACCAGCCGCCCGGCGCGCCGGCCAAGCTGCCGCAGACCACCAACGTGCTGCCGGACCTCGCCTTTGCGATGAAGGCGAATCCCAACCTCAGGGTGCAGATGAACGGCGGGTACTACGACCTGGCAACGCCGTATTTTGCGGCCGAGTACGAACTGCGGCACCTGCCACTGCCGCCGGAGCTGGCCCGCAACATAGAAGTGCGGCTCTACCCCTCGGGGCACATGGTCTACGCCAACGCGCCATCGCTCGTGGCGCTGCACGACAACGCGGCCGACTTCATCGCGCGCACGCGCGGCGGCGGCGGAAAGGCGGCGGCGGCCGCGCCCTGACGGCAAGACCTGGTCGCCAAAGGCCCTCGCGATCGCGCGTTGACGCGTGATCGCGGGGGCGGGGTGCCCTTGACCCCGGATACTGTGTGGCATATAGTATGCGCCACACAGTACAGAGGGCTGCGGTGCCGAACACGACTCCGGTGCACGATCAGATCCGCCTCGAGTTGCGGCGTGGAACGCTGACGCTGGCGGTGCTGTCCGCGTTGCGGCGGGAGCAATACGGGTACACCTTGCGCAAGACCCTCGCGGATGCCGGCCTGGCCATTGAGGAGAGCGCGCTCTACCCGATGCTGCGACGGCTCGAAGACCAGGGGCTGCTGGCCAGCAAGTGGCGCACCGAGGGTGGGCGCGAAAAGCGTTTCTACCGGCTCTCGGCGGCGGGCGTGGCGCTGTTGCCCAGAATCCTCGACGACTGGCACGAGCTGACGCGAACGCTCGATGGGCTGTTCGCTGGAGACTGAATCATGAACATCATCGACCAATACCTGCATCACGTGCGCGCGCAGCTGCCGCAGCGCAATCGCGACGACGTACTCGCCGAGTTGCGCGAGGCCATCGGCAATCGCCAGGAGGAACGCTCGGCCGAACTGGGCCGTGCGCTGAACGATGCGGAACTCGAACAGATGTTGCAGGACTTCGGGCATCCGCTCGCGATCGCGGCGCGCTACCGCTCGACTCCGCACCTGATCGGTCCGGAATGGTTCCCCATCTACCTGTTCGTACTCAAGCGCGTCCTCCCGGTGGCCGCGGTGGTCACGTTCGTGGTCGGCGCTGTCCTGCGCGTGGCGTGGGGTGCCGTGCCCGTGCAGGCATTCCTCGGCGCCACCGGCGCGACCGCGACAGTGGTGCTGGCATTCGTCGGTGCGCTGACGATCGTCTTTGGATTGATCGAGCGGCGCGTCCCCGCGCCATTCGGTGCCTTCCGTTGGCGCGCCAGCCGGACGAAGCCGGTCGAGGTGCGTCCATTGACCGGGCGCCTCGGCAATGCGCTGGCGGCCTTGCTATGCGCGTTGATGGCGCTCTGGTGGTGGACGTCCGCGCCTCCGCACACGCTGCTGCCCACGAAGTGGACGGGTGGACTGGCCTTGAGCTGGGGCGCGTTTTATGCGAGCTTCGGGTACGCCTGGCTGATGGTGTTCTTCGCGCAGGCGCTGATGCATGCGCTCGCCGCCTGCAATGCCCTGTCCGCGCGCGCCTTGAGTCTGGTGCGTGCCACGTTGCTTGCGGCCTCGGCAGTGCTGGCGATCATGATCCTGCGCAGCGATGCGCCGTTCATCATCACGCAGGGCGCCGTGGCGGCCAGCGACGAGCAGTTGACGCTGATCTTCAGCGGTGGATTCCGCCTGGCCCTCGCCATAGCGGTGGTCGCCTCGCTGATCCAGGCCGTCGTGGGCTACCTGCACGCCTTGCGGCCGATGCCCCGCACCTGGGACTGAGCCACATTTGACTCAAGCCACACCGCGGGCGGCCAGCCGGGGATTCACGCCTTACTGCAAATCGCGCGAAATGTCCTCGCTCCAGGTGCGCGTGCGCAGCACCACGCCATCGCGCAACAGCTCGCGCGTGTAACGATAGTGCAGCACATGCAGATCGCTGCTCAGCCGGAGGTGTCCGCGATAGGTGAGCACGCGGTCATGGAGCGTCTCGATGGTCTCGGCGTCGCCCTCGGCATCGGCGGCTTCCGGATGCGCGTCATCGACGTGGTAGATGATCTGCTCCGAGTGATCGGTGCGGCCCCAAGGGTAGGTGGTGGCGGTCGTGCCGCGCCATTTGACCGTGCTGCGTCCGCTGTTCTCATCGCGTGCGATCGACCACGTGCCCGGCCAGGCGTAGTCGCCGCCGGGCGTGGCGAATCCGGCCGGCTGTTCGATCGGTGCAGGCGGCGCGAATGATGGCGGCGCCTGCCCATGGGTCGGGACGATGGGCAGCGTCAGTGACGATCCGTTCTCGCCGCCCAACCGCAGCGTGGTCGTCATCGGGTACGGCGTCGGCCAGAGCATCGGCCACTGCGCATTCGAGACCGACACGCGGATTCGATGGCCCGGCTCCCAGGTCCACGAACTCAGGTACAGGTCGAACTGCAGCACATACTCGCGGCCTGGCACCAGCGCTTCGGGATGTTCGAGCGAATCGCGCTGCGCGCCGCTCTGGCCGGCGCCAGTGATCGCCGTCACCGCGCCGTCCGGTGCGACGTCCTGCAACCGTACGAACCAGTTGGCGAGCGGCGCCGAGGCGCTGACGACAAGCCGTACGCGCGGTTGGCCCATCATCGCCACCGGCTGTTCGAGTGTCGCGCTCTCGTAGACGAGCGAGTATGCATCGGCGGGTCGTTGGTCGCCAAGCAGTTCGCCCCACCAGAATCCGGCCTGCGCACCGCCCGACGGCACGTAGCGCAGCCTGTCGGTTGCCGCAGCAGCGGGCGATCGGGACAAGCTGCGCCCCGCGCCGAGATACCACGTGGTGCGTTCCAGACCCTGTGGCGGCCAGGTCTCGGCACGCCACTCGCCCGGAATATCCTGAGCCGCGGCGCCGGGTGGATGGCTGTGCTGCTGGAAGAACACGACACGCGGGTCGCGCTCGACGCCGTTGTTGGCGCCCTTGAGCCAATGATCGAACCAGCGCACCGCCTGGTCGCGCCACTCGATGCGCGGTCCGTAGATGCTGGTGTTTGGAAAATCGTGGTTCCACGGCCCGATCAGCGCGTGCACCGGTGCGCGCACCTGCTCGAGCATGCGCACGACGCTGTTGCGGTAACCATCCTGGAGGCCCGCGATCAGGAAGCAGGGAATGCGGATGCTCTGCAAATCGCGCACCGGGGCATGCCAAAAGGCGCTGTCGCGTTGATGACGGAAATAATCGAGCGACCATGGCGGCGAATCCATCCGCCGGCTCAGCGTTTCCTCGTCGACTGGGAAATCGGGCGCGCCGCTGATGCCCTGGAGCAGGTCCTGGGCCACCTCGAACTCGTCGATGTGCAGGATGCCGTCCATGTAGTGCACGTCTTCGGTGAACAGCCGCTCGGTGCCTTCGACCGCAAGGATCGCCTTCAGCGCCGGCGGCTGGCGCATGGCCATCTGGATCGAATTGAACGCGCCCCAAGAAATGCCGAGCATGCCGACCTTGCCGTTGCACCAGCGTTGGCGCGCGAGCCAGGCGATGACCTGCTCGCCGTCCGCCTGTTCCTGCGCGGAATACTCACGGTCGGTCGGCGTGCCACCACTGTTGCCGAAGCCGCGGATGTCGACGCGCACGCCCACGTATCCGTGCCGCGCGAAATAGACATGGTGGGCGTAGTCGCCCATGGCCATGTCGTCGTCCTTGCGATAGGGCAGGTACTCGAGCAGCGCCGGCAGTCGCTCGCCCGGCGCGAGCCTGGCGGGCATGTACAGCGTCGCGGCGAGCTGCACGCCATCGGGCATCGGAATCATCGTGCGTACCAGGCGTACGTCCGCCTCGTCGGCGCGCGTCGGTGCCGTGGCCGACAACAGGCACGCAAGCAGCAGGCCGACAGCCCTCGCAATGCGGACCGGGCTCGGCGGTTCGATCTGGGACATGCGCGGCTCCCTGCGGCGTACGCTGGTGAGATTACAGAAACTTCATGTTGTCGCTCCAGTGATTTATTCGGTCTTCACGTAGGCGCTAGGTAGTTCCCGTCATGGGTGCGCCGGCATCGGGCGACTAGTCTCCCGCCGGGAACACGGTTGAACACCGGCTCGAGGGCCGGGAGGGAGCTGCGATGATCAGGGGACTTATCAGGAACTACCGCAATATGTGCCTGGCGGTGCTGGCCACGGCGCTGGTGGCGCCGGCGGCGCAAGCGGTGCCGAGTTTCGCGCGCCAGACGGGCATGGCCTGCGAGGCCTGTCACACGGTATTTCCGGAGCT
>JAFEDW010000056.1 GCA_018241455.1 Pseudomonadota bacterium
GTGCGGCTCGAGCCGCACGGCGCCGGGCTGTCTATGAAGCTAGAGCTTGTACGTCGCGCCGAACAGGATCACGCGGCCATAATCGTCGTAGTTCCAGGGATCCAAACCGATCGGATTACCAGCCGAACCCACCGTCTGCGGTGAACGGCGCTGGATCGCCGGCGCATTGGTGAGGTTGTTCCCCTGCAGCAGGATCGACAGGCCCTTGAGCGAACCCTCCTTGAACTCGTAGCCGATCTGAGCATCGACCTGCCGCTCGGCATCGATGTGAGTGCTGTTCTGCGTCTGCAGCACCACGCCGCGCGTCGTGGCCGTGAACGAAGAGCGGTAGCGCTGACTGACCCGGGCCGCGAAGCCGCCGCGCTCGAAGTAAGCTTCGATACTGCTGACATTCGTTGAGAAACCGTCAAGGTTTATCGGATTATTGTTGCTGTCGAGCGGCAATTTGTCGAACGTCTTCGCATAGCTAAGAATTAGGCCGATACCATCCAGCGAGTGCGATACAAGGCTGCCATCGAGCGAAGTCGACAGTTCGCCACCGTACACCCTGCCACCGGTGCCATTGTCCTGCGTCGTGAGCGTGCCAATATTCGGATTGCAATTGGTCTCCGTAATTGGGCAACCCGGTGTCAGCGTCGGGTCGTAGTTGGTGAACCCGGTGAAGTCGCGCCGCGTGTCCTTCTGGTAGATGAAGCTGTCCAGTTTCTTGAGGAACCCGGCCACGGCCACGTAGCTGCGCTTCTTGAAGTACTGCTCGAGTGAAAGATCAACTGACTTCGCGCGCCATGGCTTGAGATCAGGCTTGCCGCCGCCGTTCGCTTGCCACTGGGCCAGGCACGGCGCCTGCGCAGTACAATTGCCGCCGCTGGTGATCGCCGCCAGCCGCGGCTGGTCGGCGCCCGCGCGCATGTCATCCATGCGCGGCCTCGCCATCGTCTTGCCCAGCCCAAAGCGCATGATCAGGTCGGGCGTCAGGTTGAACACTAGGTTGAGACTCGGCAGCACGTCGTAATAGGATGCGCCGCCGTGCACCGGCAGCACGGCGCCGCTCCCCGGCGCCCCCTGGGAACCGCCGGCATCATTCCACGCGAATCCATCGGAGTTCTGCTCCGAGTGCACGACCTGCACGCCGAGGTTGCCCTTGACGGGTACGGAGCCAGCCTGCGTGTTGATGTCCAGCTTCAGGAAGGCGGTAGTGACCTTTTCATGGACGCCGTACTTGTTCGTTTGTGCCGCCCACGGGTCCTTCGGAACCTGCGTGTACAGGTTCATGATGCTGGGCACATCCCAGCTCAGGATGTACTGGCTAATGTTGTCGACGTTGATCAGGACGGGCGCTCGCAGCGCAGACGTCGGGATGCTGACCAGTGCCTCTGGTCCGCCGGCAAGCTGGAGGAAGAACTGATCGGACTGCACGGACTTGTCGCGCTGGTTGTAGGCCACGCCGGCATCGATGGCATTGAACCAGCCCCAACTGAGGTCACGCGTGAGCGTGAACTGCGCCGACTTGATCGCGTCGCGGTACTTTGGATCGCGTAACTCGGCGTAATTCGGATCGTTGGTCAGCTGCACGAGGTTTGGGTCGGTCAGGTCCTGCGAAGTCTCCCAACTCGCGTTGTCGACGCTGCCAAGGTTGGCAAAGTTGAACGAACTGTAGGCATTGGCCCGCGCGACCGACTGGATGTACAACTCATCGCGATCGGAATGCGAATAGCCCACATCCGCCGTGGCTTTCCAGTTGCTGCCGAGGTTGAATTCGTTTCGCCAGCCGATCGAGAAGATCTTGTCGGTGCGGTTCCAGTTCTTGTCGTACACGAGGCTGTGCGCGCCGTTCACGGTGCCGCTGTCGATAATCGTGTTGCCGTCGACGTTGACGGTGGACACATTGGTGAAGTCAGCGGGCGGCGGTTGCGTGGGCGGACCGCCATTCCAAAGGCCGATATCGCCCACCCAGTGATGGCCAACTCGGTCCTGCGTGAACTTCGAGTAATACAGATCGACGGTGCTGTGATAGTTGTCGTTCGGCTTGAACTCCAGAATGCTCATCAAGCCATCGCGCACCTGCTTGCTGGAGGTAACGTTCGCCTCGAATCCTTGCGCAAACACGGCGCAGTTTCCGCCGGCGGGGACGCTGCCTGGCACGCAATCACCAGCGGCACCGACCGCAGGCACGCCGGTTGCACCCGCACCCCATTGTCCGACGTAATCGCCGTAGTCCCAGGCGGAGTACTGTTTATGCTGGCCGGGGGAATCGAGATGCGCGAAGCCCACCGCCCAGCCGATCGTGTGATCGGCGAACTGGCCCACATACGAGGCGCTGAAGCGGCTGCCATTGGGACCCTTGCCGGTGGAAGACAGGCCGCCGTTGGTGTTGTGTTCGCCCCGCGCGCCAAAGTTCCATTGGCTATGTTCCAGAGTCAGTGGCATCAATGGCCGAATGTCGATCGTGCCGGCCAGTCCTTGGCCGACCACACCGGCATCTACGGTCTTGTACACAACAACCTGGTTTACCAACTCAGAGGGAAACTGATCGTATTCGGCGTCGCGCCCGTCGCTGGAGCTCACGACCTGGCGTCCGTTGAGCAATGCGGTGGAGTAGTCGGGTCCGAGGCCGCGAATCGAAATCTGCGACGGACGTCCGTCGATGCGTTGCGCCGCCAAGCCCGGCAAACGCGCAATCGAGTCAGCGATGCTTGTGTCGGGCAGCTTACCAATGTCTTCCGCGCTGACGACTTCGACGACGGAAGTCGACTGTCGCTTGACAGCTATGGAAGTTTCAATCGAGTGGCGAATGCCGGTCACCACCACTTCTTCTAGTCCCGGCTGATCCTGGGCCGTTTGCGCCCAAGCCTGTCCAGTACCGCCGGCAAGGATTGCGGCGACCGCTGCTGCGATGGCATCCCGGGAATGCACACTGGCGCGAGTAGGTTGCTTGGCACGGGTCTTCATCGGACGGCTCCCCCCCTGAATGACTTGCTGTTGGAAAGGCATCCACGCCGGATGGCTCTCTCAATCCCTTGAGCAGGCGTTTTCGGCTCGCGAAACAGTGGTTTCAGGCCGCACCGCGCAATTCAAAACGCGCCGCGCGCCGACCTCTCCCCGTGAGTGGAAACCTTCCCACTTTCGTGTGCCGGAATGTACCGGTGCCGGTTCGGCGTGTCAACGGCGTGTTGCGTCCGGACCACGCTCTTGCTGCCTGGGCATCTGGCAGGAAAAGTTCCGCGCCTCGTCCGTGCTCCCCTGCCCGCGATACTTCGCACTGCGCGGATACGGGCACAGCGGCCGCGTGCGCGACACGCCGCGCTGTGGATCGTCGTCGCGGTACTTCGTCGCCACGATGCGCTCCGGCGCGACGTCCTGCTCGACCCAGCGTTCGAGCGCCGCGAGCATGTCGAAGCGGTTGGGGCCGGGGCCGCCGCCACAATGGCCCATGCCGGGCACCATGAACAGCCTGTAGAAACCGTCGACGCGCGGCGCTTCGCCACGTGCGGCCGCCAGCGCCACGACGCGATCGTGGTAGTCGATGCTGGCGCGCGGCGGAATATCCGGGTCGCTGAAGCCGTGGTAGTGGATCAGCTTGCCGCCATGCTGGCGGAACGCCCGCAAATCCGGATCGACCGCGTCGATGGCATCGGCCAGCTGCGCATCGATTTGCGCCGGCGCGACACGAAAATCGAAGCGGCGGAAATTCCAGGCCGCGTCGTGGTAGACGAAGAACCTGAAGAACGGCAGGCCGAGCGCGCCGTGCGTGTTCTCTTCGGGCGAGCGGGCGACGATCCAGCCACCCCAGAGTTCGGCCTCGCCGCCGCGCTCGAGGCCCGGGTAGTAGCCCGTGCCGGCCAGTTCATCGGGCCCCGCCCACAACCGCCGCACCGTGCGCACCTGCGCGGCGCTCAGGCAATTCGGCCCATTGGCGCCGTGGCATTGCAGGACGCCCGGATCGAAGCTGCAGCGGCGCGGATCCTCGAGCACGCCGTCGGCCACGCCATCGAGCGCATCGCAGGCGCGATTGACGGCGGCGCCGACGAGTCGCGCCTGGGGCTCGCCCAGCGGCGCGCCGCCATCGCCGTAGAGCGCGTCGACGACCCACAGGTGCGCGCCGACTTCATGGTGCGTCTGGTTGTAATCCGGATCGCCCGCGACGATGCCATCGTAATCGGCGGGATAGCGTTGCGCCTCCATCAGGGCTTCCTGCCCGCCTTGCGAACAGCCGACGAAGTAGCGGTGGCGAGGCTTGCGCGCGTAGTACGCCGCAGTGAGTGCCTGCGCGGCCACCGCCGTCACATGGATCGCGCGGCGCCCATAGTCGACGATCTTCTCGGGGTGGCCTTGCGCGAAGCGCCCGACCCCCGAGGCATTGTCGTGGCCGGTGTCGGTCGCGGCGGTCGCGTAGCCGCGCCGCAACCCCGCGGCCAAGGTGTCCCGTGGGATGTCGCCGGCGAGCCCGCCGTTGCCGACGCCCTGGAATTTTCCGTTCCAGCGCGCCGGCGCGGGCAGCCACAGCTCGCTGCGGATCGACGAATCCGCCGTCGGCCGCAGGCGCAGGCTCACGCGGCAATACGATCCGGCCTGCGGATCGTTCGACGTCACGGCGCTCGCGACCTCGCCGCCGTTGAGCTTGTAGGCGCGCAGGCGCTCGCAACTGGCCGCGCCAGCGACGTCCGCCGCGGCCGCGCCATGCACTGCCGCGCCACTCAGCGCCAGCAGCAGCAGCAGTGCGCGGATCACGGCGTCACGGCCACACATAAGTGGCCAGCGACTGGGCCGGCAAGCGGGTGTCGAAGCGCATGTTGTGCCAGGCAACCGAGAAATCCTGCGCAGCCATGGTCGGATTCAACACCAGCAGCACGATCGATCCGTCGGGATTCTGGAACGCCACGTCCTCGATGGCCCCGCTGCCGAAGGTGTTGGAATCGATCCGCTGGGCTCCCGGTTTCGCGAAGCGCGCGAGCTGGCCGAGCGCGTAGTACTCGACATTGCGCGTGATCGTCGCCGGGTTCGTGCGCGTATCGATCGTGACGACGCCGCGGCAACTCATGCAGCCGCCGTTGGTCGGGCCCGAGTCCTGGTCGAGCGCCAGGTTCCACAGCAACACGCTCCGCGCCCAGTTGCGCGTCGCGCCGATCAGCAGGTTCTCGGCATTCCACACCAGGTCGCCGGCGAAATCGGAACCGGCCGTGCCGCTGCATTCGGTGAACCAGATGTCCTTGTCGGGCACGGCATCGTGCACGGCGAGCTGCGCGCCGACGTCACCCGCGTAACAGTGGAACGCGGTGCCGGCGATGTACGGCGCGGCGTTGCTGGCGAGCAGCTCGTCGGCATACGCGGTGTCGTCCCAGTTGTGGTCGTAGCCGAGGATCTTCACGCCGCCGAAGCCCCCGCCGGCCAGCGTCGGCCCCAGGTACATGGAAATGAAATCGGCCTCGAGATCGGCAGGCAGCGATGAACTCGGATACGCCACCGTCGAATTGAGCGGCTCATTCTGTGCTGCGAGTGCGTACACCGCGATGCCATCCTGCTGGTAGGCCTGCAGGAAGCGCAGGAAATACTGCGCGAATTGCGGCAGGTACGTCACGTCGAGGCTGCCGCCATTCATCGTGCCCGAGTCCTTCATCCATGCGGGCGGGCTCCACGGCACGGCCATCACTTTCAACGCCGGATTGATCGTCAGCGCCTGCTGCAGCAACGGAATGATGTAGGCCTCGTCGTGCGCGATCGAGAATGCCGCGAGCTGTGGATCGGTCTGGCCGGCCGGCACGTCGTCATAGCTGTAGTTGCCATCGACGGTGAAATCGCTCGCGCCCATCGGCTGGCGCAGCAAGCCGAGGGAAATGCCGGGCGCCGGGCCAAACAGCTCCTGCAGCAGCGCGGCGCGCTGCGTGTCATCGAGTTCGTTCTGGATGAGCCAGGCCGAGGAATCGGTGAGCGATGCGCCGAGGCCATCCAGCACCTGGTACTTCACGTCCTCGTCGACGTTGATGACGTGTGCCGCGGCATTGCCGCCCGTGCCGAACGACAGTGGCGTACGCGTCGCCAGCAGCAGCAATTGATCGCCGGTGGTGATCGTGACCTGCACCGCGGGTCCGGTGTTTGCGAAGGCCGGCGGGGACGCGCCGCCCCCGCCGCCGCCCGCGCAAGCAGCGAGGCCGGCGGCCGCAACAAACGCCAGTGCCGCGCATGTGGCCCGTGACATCCGAGAATTATAGCCCTCGGGCCGCGGCCGCATCGACGTCCTGAGTGTTAACAGGCCCTGGCGGATCAGCCGTGCGTGACGGTGGTCTCGTCGGCGATCATTGCTTCGAGACGTTCGAGATCGGGAATCCACGGCGTTTCGTTGAGCATGCGCACGCGGCACACGAGCGGATCGCCTTCCGGCACGGCGGCGCTCAGGTCGGGCTGGATGACTTCGGCGCTGACGCGCACCAGCTGCGGGAATCCCTGCGATACGATCGCGTAGGCGCCCGCGTCGATGCGGTCGCCGAGCGCATGCAGCACCAGCAGGCGCGCGCGCGCGCCGGGCGCCGGCACCTCCTGGCCGCACACGCCCTCGAACGACACCAGCGGTACCTGCCGGCCGGTCCAGTTGATCAGCCCCAGGTACCACGGCGGCGCGCCGGGCATCGCGGTCGGCGCCTGGTAGCCGGCGATCTCGGCCACGCAGGCGCGCGGCACCAGCAATCGCCCGGTGGCCAGCGGCACCAGCAGGCTGTAGATCTCGCTGCCAGTCTCGCTCATCGCAGGGCGCTCATCGGCTCGCGCCGGCGGCCGCGGCCTGCAGCGCGCGGCGCCGCGCCACCAGCGGCGCGATCGCATCGATCAACTGGCTTTCCTGGTAGGGCTTGCCGAGATAATCGTCGACGCCGAGTTCGATCGCGCGCGCGCGGTGTTTGTCGCCGACGCGCGAGGTGATCATGATGATCGGCACGTCGGCGAGGCGCGGGTCGGCGCGCACCTGCGCGGCGACTTCGTAGCCGTCCATGCGCGGCATCTCGATGTCGAGCAGGATGATGTCGGGCACGTTGTCGGCCAGCAACGCGACCGCATCGGCGCCGTCGCGCGCGGTCATGACGCGCATGCCGTTGCGCTCGAGCAGGCGCTGCGTCACGCGGCGCACGGTGATCGAATCGTCGACCACCAGCGCGAAGGTGCGCCGGTCGCCGCGTTCGCGCAGCGGCGTCGGCGCGGCGCGCACGCGCCACTCGGCGCGCACCAGCGCGGCGATGTCGAGGATCACGACCACGCGGCCGTCACTGAGGATGGTCGCGCCGGAGATGCCGCGGATCGAGGCGATCTGCGGTCCCAGCGGCTTGACGACGATCTCGCGGCTGCCAATCAATTCATCGGCCACGAGTGCGGTCGAATGTTCGCCGGCGCGCACCAGCACGACCGGAATCGCCGCGTCGGTCTCGGGGAGCGGCGCCGCTTCCATGCCGACGTACAGCGCCAGCGGCTGCAGGCGGTATTTGTGTTCGCCGTAGCTGAACGTGGCGCCCTCGCTGCGCAGGTGCGCGGCGACCTCCTCGCGCGGCAGGCGCACGACGCCCTCGATCGTCGGCAAAGGCAGCGCGTAGTACTCGTCACCGGTGCGCACCACCAGCGCGTGGCTCACCGCCAGCGTCAGCGGCAGGCGGATCGTGAAGCGCGTGCCCTGGCCGGGCTTGCTGTCCATGTGCAGCGCGCCGCCGAGCTTCTTGATCTCGGTGGCGACGACATCCATGCCGACGCCGCGGCCGGCCTGCTGCGTCAGCGTGCCGGCGGTCGAGAAGCCCGGCTCGAGCACGAGCTGCATGACATCGTCGTCGGAAAGCACTTGCCCGGCCTGGATCAGGCCCAGCGCCTCGCCCTTGCTGCGGATCGCGGCGAGGTTCATGCCGGCGCCGTCGTCGCTGACGTCGACGATCACCTCGGCGCCTTCGCGCTGCAGCTTCAGCTTGATGTGGCCGGTCGGGCTCTTGCCCGCGGCGCTGCGCACCGCCGGCGCCTCGATGCCGTGCACGACGGCGTTGCGCAGCAGGTGCTCGAACGGCGGCAGCATGCGCTCGAGCACCTGCCGGTCGAGTTCGCCCGCTGCGCCCTCGACGACGAACTCGGCCTGCTTGCCGGTGTCGGCCGCCGCCTGCCGCACGATGCGCGCCAGACGCTGCACGTGCCGCTGGAACGAGACCATGCGGGTGCGCATCAGGCCGTTCTGCAGCTCGGTGACCGTGCGCGACTGCAGCTGCAACTGGTTCTGCGCCTCGCCGACCAGACTCTCGATGAGTTGCTGCAGGCTGGCGACGTCGTTGGCCGATTCCGCCAGCGCGCGTGAGTACTGCTGGATCGATGAGTAACGGTCGAGCTCGAGCGGATCGAATTCCTGCCGGTGCCCGGGTTCCTGGTCGTGCCGGTGCAGCACCTGCGCCTCGGTTTCGATCTCGAGCTTGCGCAGCTGCTCCTTGAGCCGCGTGACGGTGCGCGACAGCTCCGCCAGGTTGAATTCCACCGAGCCGAGCTGCTGCTCGAGTCGCGCGCGCGAAATGTTGACCTCGCCGGCGTTGTTGAGCAGCGTATCGAGCAGCTCGGCGCTGACGCGCGCCATCTCGCCGCGCTCCGCGCCAGCCACCGGCTCGCGGCCGGGAGGCACCGCCGTGTGCGCGCCGGGCAGCGCCGTCGGTTGCTCGGCCGGCATCGACGCGGATTCCACCGACGTCGGCGCCAACGCGGGCGTCGGCATGACCCGCGCCGGCGCCGGTATCACCGGCGCCGACATCACCGGCGCGATGACCGGTGCATGCGCCGGCAATGCTTCGGGCAGCGCCGCCGGAGGCAGCTGCGGGGCCGCCGCGGCGACGGGCGGCGTCAGTTCCTCGAGCGTCAGCGGCGCATGCGGCGCCGCAGAAGCCGCGGCAACGGCCGCAGCCGCGGCGGGCGGTGCCGGTGGCGCTACGTCAATTGGCTGCGCGGCGCCGCGCGCCACCGCCTGGATGTTCGCGATCAGCGCCGACGCCTGCGGCACCGCGCGGCCCGCGGCGACCTGCTCGCGCATGCGCGCCAGTTCATCCACCGCTTCCTGCGCAATAACACGCGCACGATCATCGCCGGCCGCGCCACCATTGCCGATCTGTACGATCAGGCTTTCGAGCTCGTGCGACAGGTCGCCCATCGCGCCGATGCCGGCCATGCGCGCCCCGCCCTTGAACGTGTGCAGCGCGCGCTTGAGCGCGCCCAGGTGCTCGCCCGAGCCGGGCGACGCGCTCCAGGACTGCAGCGCGGTCTGCGCCGATTCCAGCAGTTCGCTGGCCTCCTCGCAGAAGATCGCGGCCACGTCCGGGTCGAAATCGAGCGCCGGCGCGCTCGCCGCCGCGGACGCCGCCGGCGCCGCCGGCGCCGCCGGCGCTGCAGGCTGCTGCAGGTTCTGCACCAGCGGCATGGCGTGCACGCCGGTGCGCGAGCTGTGTTCGTTCGCCTCGGCGATACGCCGGTCGAGATCGATTTCCGCGCGCGCGATCCGTGCGCGCAGCGTGTCGTGGACGACGAAGTAACCGGTGCTCTCGTCCAGGTGCGTGGCCACCGTGGCCATCGCCGCCATGCAATCGGCTAGCAACAGCAGGTCGGAAGCGTCGAGCCCGACGCCGCTGTCGAAGGACTTGCGCAGCCAGTGGTTCAGCGGCTCGGACAGCCGCGTGCCGTGGCGCGCCTCGGCCATCTTCGAGCTGCCGGACAACGTGTGGCAGGCGCGGTACACCTCTTCGGTGAGCACGTGCGGCGCCGGGTGCGGCTGCTCGCGCGTCAGCCAGTTGCGCACCGTCGCGACGTGCGCGGCGGTTTCGCGCGCATAGATCTCGCGCAGCGCGGCATCGCCTTCGGCGGCCGCCGCCGCCTTGGCCGCCGCGGCACTGGATGCCGCCGCCTCGGTCGCCGCATCAGCGGTGACACCGGCGCTTGCCGGTACCGGCGTCGGTGTCGGCATCGGCGGCGTGATGGCCGGCTCGGCGCCCGCCTGCCGGGGCACTGACGAGGCAATGATCGCGGCCGCTTCTTCCGGCGTCAGTCGCTCGGTGGCGGCCCAAGCCTGCGTCGCATCGGCCGATTCGGCGGCGGCGGTAACAGG
>JAFEDW010000057.1 GCA_018241455.1 Pseudomonadota bacterium
TGGCGCTTCCGCCGGCGCCTTGCGCGCCACGCTGCGCGCCGCCGCCAGCAGCGGCCCACGGAGCGCCGCTGCCAGCCGCGCGGCGAGCCCGTCACCGCTCCAGCCGGCGAGGCCGGCCGGGAGCCGCAGCCGGTAACCGCGCGGCACCGGTTGCTGCAGGTTCCAGACCACCGCGCGCAGCGCCGGATTGAGCTCGCGCAGCGTGTCACGGCTGACCTTCAGCACGTCGGCCAGCACGTCGGCCCGCGCCGGCGCCGCCAGCGCCACTTCCTGCGAAGCAGCGGCCGGCGCGCGCGTCAGCGCGCCGAAATACTTCTCCGGATCGCGATCGAGGCGGAGCGCCGCGAGGAACGAGGCGTAGTAGTTGCGCGAGGCGAAGCCGAAGCTCGGGCTGTGGTAGTGGCGCACGATCTGCACGATGTCATCGCTCCCGACCTGCTCGCGTGCGCGGCGCATGCCCTCGGCACCGTGGTTGTATGCGGTGATCGCCAGCGGCCAGCTGCCGAGCAGCCGGTAGTTGTACGACAGCAGTTGCGCGGCGGCCTCGGTCGAGCGGTACGGATCGAGGCGCTCGTCGACCGCGCGATCGATTCGCAGGTACCGCCTGCCGGTGGAGCGGATGAACTGCCACAGGCCGGCCGCGCCGGCCTTCGACATCGCGGTTGCCTGGAACGAGGATTCGACATGCGGGAGCGCGGCTATCTCCGGCGGCAGGCCGTCCTGCGACAGCGTCTGCGAGATGTGCGCTTCCCATTCGCCGGCGCGCCGGAGCCCTGCGCGGAAGCGGTCGGACTGGCCGAGCTGGAAACGCACGTCATCGGCAGCCTGCAGCAGCCGCGCCGGCGCGGCGCCCGGCCACAGCGCGCTGACGCGCTGCTCTTCGTCGGTCTGCGGCGCGGCGCCGCTTCCCAGCCGGCGCAGGATCGACTGGTAATGCTCGCGCGCGTCCGAGACCAGCCGCTCGCGCTTAGCGGGAGGCAGCGTCGGGTCGAAATGCAGCGTCTGGTAGACGACCGACAGGTCGCGCTGGTCGTGGATGAAGCCCTCGTTGGTCGAGATCTCGCTGTAGACGCGCATCCAGAAGCGGATGTCCGGCTCGAGTTCCGGCGGCTCAGGAATGGCGGGCGCCGCCGTCACGTGCAGCGCGGGCAACAACAGCAGGCAGGCGAGCCAGGTCTTCATCGGGGATCGATTATTGCAGACGCGTGCGCACCGCAGCGGTGCGCGGCCGCACATCGGCGCAAAAAAACGGGAAGCGGCCGTGGCGCGCTTCCCGTCAAGTGCGGCGCTCAGCGCGCCGCTCGATCAGCTGGTTGGTTGAGCGTAGCTGATCAGCCGCATTTGGAATCGCCGCAGTTCAGGCAGGTCTGGCAGCCGTCCAGCATGACGACCGCCGCCGTGTTGCACTTGCCGCACAGCTGCGCGCCGTCGGGAAAATGCGACTTGGCGAACGCGTCCTGCTGCTTCTTGCGCGCCTCGTATTCGGCCCGCTTCTCGTCGACGAATTTCTTCTGGTGCGGATCGAGCCCCGGCTTCGGCAGCAGGCCGATCGCCTGCAGGTGGCGTTCGATCACGTAGCCGAGCTCGGCGATGATCGAGGGCATGAACTTGCCGCCCGGCTGCCAGTAGCCGCCGCGCGGGTCGAATACCGCCTTGAGCTCATCGACCATGAAGGTGACATCGCCCCCCTTGCGAAACACGGCCGAGATGATGCGCGTGAGCGCCACGATCCACTGGTAGTGATCGAGGTTCTTGGAGTTGATGAAGATCTCGAACGGCTGGCGCCGCTCGTGGTCGGTGTCTTCGTTCAGCAGGATGTCGTTGATGGTCACGTACATCGCATGGTCGGTGACCGGCGTCTTGATCTTGTAGGTCGAGCCGATCAGCATCTCCGGCCGCTCGATCTTCTCGTGCAGCTGCACCACCTTCGAACGATGGCCGTCGCGATGCGTGCTCAGCTCGGCCTCGGGGGCCGACTTGGCGCCGCCGCCGGCCGCCTCATCCGGCTTGCGGACGCGGAACTTGACGATGCGTTTGTTGATTTGCGTGGTCATGACTGCCTAGAGCTTCCCGTAATAGCCTTCTTTCAGCGCGTCGAACAGGTTGGCGGCGGTGTCGTGGTGCTCGCCGTCATAGTCGATCTGCTCGTCGCCGCGCACTTCCACCTCGGTGCCGTCCTCGAGCGTGAACACGTAGGTGGTGTTCTTCAGGTCCTCGGGCTTCACCAGCACGCCCGAGTGCGCCTCCGGGTTGAAGCGGAACGTGGTACAGCCCTTCAGGCCCCGCTCGTGGGCGTACAGGTAGATGTCCTTGAACTGCTCGTAGGGGAATTCGGTCGGCACGTTGGCGGTCTTCGAGATCGACGAATCGATCCACTTCTGCGAGGCCGCCTGGATGTCGACATGCTGGCGCGGCGAGACATCGTCGGTGGTGGTGAAGTAATCGGGCAGCGCCTCGGCGGCGTTGCTGGAGCCGGGCATGGCGCGCGGGTTCACCAGTTCGCGGTAGGCCAGCAGCTCGAACGAGAACACGTCGATCTTCTCCTTGCTCTTGCGGCCGCCGCGGATCACGTTGCGGAAGTAGTGGTGCGCGAACGTCGGCTCGATGCCGTTGCTGGCGTTGTTGGCGAGCGACAGCGAGATCGTGCCGGTCGGCGCGATCGATGAATGATGCGTGAAGCGCGCGCCGACCTGCGCGAGCTGCTCGACCAGCTGCGGCGCGACCGCGGCGATGCGCTGCATGTAGCGGCTGTAGCGCGCGTGCAGCAGCCGGCCCGGGATCTTCGCGCCCGGCTTCCAGCCGTCGCGCTCCATCTCCGGGCGCTTGCGCAGCATCTCCTGCGTGACCGTGAACTCCTCGTTCATGATCGGTGCCGGGCCCTTCTCGCGCGCCAGCTCGAGGCCTGCTTCCCAGCCGGCCAGCGCCATCTCGCGCGACACGTCCTCGGTGAACTGCACCGACTCGGGCGAACCGTATTTCATGCCGAGCAGCGTGATCGTCGAGCCCAACCCCAGGAAACCCATGCCATGGCGGCGCTTGCGCATGATCTCGTCGCGCTGCGGCGCCAGCGGCAGGCCGTTGATCTCGACCACGTTGTCGAGCGCGCGCGTGAACACGCGCACCACTTCGCGGTACTCGTCCCAGTCGAAACGCGCCTGCTTGGTGAACGGCTCGCGCACGAAGCGCGTCAGGTTCACCGAGCCGAGCAGGCAGGAGCCGTACGGCGGCAGCGGCTGCTCGCCGCAGGGATTGGTGGCGCGGATGTTCTCGCACCACCAGTTGTTGTTCAGCTCGTTGACGCGGTCGATCAGGATGAAGCCCGGCTCGGCGAAGTCATAGGTGGACGACATGATCACGTCCCACATGCGCCGCGCTGGCAGCTTCTTGTAGACGCGGCAGGCGACCAGCCCCGCCGCGTTGACGACGTAGCCCTCGTGCACCGGCCACTCGCGCCACACGAACTTCTCGGGATCATCGAGCTGCGGGCGCAATTCGGCCTCGGCCGCCTTGAATTCCGCCAGCGAAATCGGGAACGCGAGGCGCCACTCGCGGTCCTCGCGCACCGCCTGCATGAATTCGTCGGTGACCAGCAGCGACAGGTTGAACTGGCGCAGCCGCCCGTTCTCGCGCTTGGCGCGGATGAAGTCCATCGCATCGGGATGGCCGACATCGAAGGTGCCCATTTGCGCGCCGCGCCGACCGCCGGCCGACGACACCGTGAAGCACATCTTGTCGTAGATATCCATGAACGACAGCGGCCCCGAGGTGTAGGCGCCGGCGCCGGACACGTACGCGCCGCGCGGACGCAACGTCGAGAACTCGTAGCCGATGCCGCAGCCGGCCTTCAGCGTGAGGCCCGCCTCGTGCACCTTGTCGAGGATGTCGTTCATCGAATCGCGGATCGTGCCCGAGACGGTGCAATTGATCGTCGAGGTGGCGGGCTTGTGCTCGAGCGCGCCGGCATTGCTGGTCACGCGCCCGGCCGGGATCGCGCCGTGCCGCAGCGCCCACAGGAACCGCTCGTACCACGATTCGCGCAGTTCGGGACGCTCGACGTCGGCGAGCGCGCGCGCCACGCGCTGGTAAGTGTCGTCCATCGAGCCATCGATGGGCGTGCCATCCTTGGCCGTGAGACGATACTTTTGATCCCAGATGTCGAGCGAGGCTTCCTGGAAAGGAATCGCGTTGACGTCTTTGTGTTCGAGTTTCACGACGGAATTCATGCCTGAAAAATTCTCCCCTGTCAGCGTGCAACGGCCTCGAACCGGCTTCTAAACGGACTGGCGCCGCTGCCAGCGCCCCACTCGCCACTACAAGATATAGTTATTGGAAGGCGCGAGACTAATCACGCACACTGGCGCGGTCAAGATTGCCGCGGCCCGCCGGTGCTTTATTTTTTGTCTTCATAATCATCATGTTATGAAAGACCGTGCCGCACCGCGCTGAAAAAAATTCGGTGCCTGGCGCCGCGGGTGCAGCCAGGGCCCGAATCAAGATCTGGTATGCACACGCGGCGCACAACATATGCACAGGCAGCCCGCGCCGCACTTGAAAGCCACGCGCCACGTCCACACATCCTTGGTCAGTACCGCAGTACTGCGGCGAACAACAGGAGACAAGTGCCATGAATATCGTTCGTTATGAACCCTGGCGCCTGATGGGCCGGCTGCATCGCGAGATCGACCAGCTCTTCGGCGACGCCTTCGCCTCCGAGACCGACGGCAACAAGGTCATCGCGTGGACGCCTTCGGTCGACGTGCATGAAGAGCCGGACCGCTACACCGTGCGCGCCGACCTGCCGGGCGTCGAAGCCAAGGACATCGAGGTCACGGCCGCCGACGGCGTGCTGACGATCCGCGGTTCGCGGCGCATCGAGAAGCGCGAGAACCAGAAAGGCTACGAGCGGCTCGAGCGCATCGCGGGCGATTTCCTGCGCCGCTTCTCGCTGCCCGAGAACGCGCGCGCCGAGGACATCAAGGCCAAGCACAACAACGGCGTGCTCGAGGTCGTGATTCCGAAGACGCCGGTGGTCGAGCCGCGCCGCGTCAGCGTCGAGGTGAACTGAACGCGTTCGGGTGCGTGGCCGGGCCTGCGTCTCACGCAGCGCCCGGCTGCGCGCACAGCGCCCGGCGCGCCGCCGCCGGCCCGCGCGCCAGCACGCGCACCGCGGCGTAGTACCCGGGCAGGTCCCCGTGGTGCGCCGCCAGCAGGCGCTCGAAGCCCGGCACGCAATCGAAATACGTGGCGACCGAAGCCAGGTGCGCATTGTTGAGGCCCGTTTCGAACCAGGCGTCGTAGCCGCTGCGCAAGGCAGCCTGGCGTTCGAAGTCGCGCGCCGTGGCGGCGATGGCCGCCATCTCCTGCTGCTTGCGCACCCGCATCGTTGCCGCGGGCAGCGGCTCGGCGTAGATCCGCGCCAGTTGCCGTCGACCGTCGGCCAGGATGCGTTGCAGCGCCGCCTGTTGCTGCATGCGCTCGCGATAGCCGGCCAGCTCGTCGCCCTGCCCGCGCGATTCCAGCCAGCGCGCCACGCCGGCGCGCTCCACGCTCATCGCGAAGGCTTCGTTGAACTCGCTGTCGCCGGCCACGTAGATCAGCTGGTGCGCCAGTTCATGGAACATCGTACCGACCAGCTGCAGATCGCCGTAGCGCAGCATCGTGTCGAGCAGCGGGTCGGCGAACTTGCCGAGCGTCGAATAGGCGCTGACGCCGCCCACCCAGGTATCGTAGCCGCGCGCGGCCAGCGTGGCCGCGTAGCGCCGCGCATTGGCCTCGCGGAAATAGCCGCGGTAGGCGATCGAGCCGGTGAACGGGAACCACCAGCGTTTCGGCGCCACCGAGAACTCCGGCGCCGCGACGACGTTCCACACCACGTAGTCGCGCCCGAGCGCGCTGTAGCTGCGATAGCTGCGGTTGTCGGGCAGCGCGAGTTCGCGGCTGGCGAAGTCGCGCGCCGCCCGCGCGAGTTCCAGCCGCGATTTCAGGCTCGCATCGGTCGCTGGGCTGGCGATCAATGCATCGACCGGCTTGCGCGCATCCAACAGCTGCCACTGGCCATGGCCCGCCTGCAGCAGGTAGCCCACTCCGCAACCGGACAGACTGAAGGCACTCATCAGCAGCGCCGCTCCTGCGAAACGCTGAAACCCGCGGGCACGAGGCTCGGTTAACATGGGCGCATGCAAGTCTACCTCGTCGGTGGCGCAGTCCGTGACGAGCTGCTCGGGCAACCCGTCCGCGAGCGCGACTGGGTGGTTGTCGGATCGACGCCGGCCGAGCTCGAGCGCCAGGGATTCCGCTCCGTCGGCCGCGAATTCCCGGTCTTCCTGCATCCCCGGACCGGTGAGGAATATGCGTTGGCCCGCCTGGAGCGCAAGACGGCTCCCGGTTACCGCGGTTTCGTCACCGAGTTCTCTCCGGCCGTCACGCTCGAGCAGGACCTGCAGCGCCGCGACCTGACGATCAACGCGATGGCGCGCGACGGTGCCGGAGCGCTCATCGATCCGTACGGCGGACGCGCCGACCTGGAGGCGCGGCTGTTGCGGCATGTCTCGCCCGCCTTCGCCGAAGATCCGGTGCGCATCCTGCGCGTCGCGCGCTTCGCGGCGCGCTTCGCGGCGCTCGGATTCAGCGTGGCGCCGGAAACCCTGCAGCTGATGCGCGCGATGGTGCGTGGCGGCGAGGCGGATGCGTTGGTCAGCGAACGCGTGTGGCGCGAACTCGAGCGCGCGCTCGCCACCGACCATCCGGAGCGCGCCTTCCAGGTGCTGCAGGACTGCGGCGCGCTGGCGGTGCTGCTGCCGGAACTGGCGCGTGCCGCCGACCTGCCGGCCGAACTCGACGCGCTGCATCGCGCCACCGCAGTCACCACGGCGCAGGGCCAGCCGGACACGGCCGCGCGCTGGGCCGCGCTGCTCGCCGCGCTGCCCGTCGACGATGTCGAGGCATTGTGCGAGCGGCTGCGCGTGCCCGCGGAACATCGCGACCTGGCGCTGCTCGCCGCGCGCCTGCACGCGCACCTGCACGGCGCGCACGGCGGCCCGGCGAGCCTGCCCACGGATGCCGAGCGCATGCTGTCGCTGCTCGAACTCGGCGACGCCTGGCGCCGCCCCGAACGTTTCGGCCGCTGGCTCGAGGTCTGGTGCGCGCGCGCCGCCGCCGAGGCGCAGCCGCTCGTGACGGTGGACCGGTGCGCCGCGCGCCTCGGCGCCGCGCAACGCGCCAGCGCGGCCGTGCAACTCGATGCAGCCGAGCTGGCCGCGCGCCGCGGGCCTGAGATCGCGGCGCTCCTGCACGAGCGTCGGCTCGCGGCGCTGCGCACGCTGGCTCCCGCGCTATAGCAGCCGGCGCAGGTCCTGCACGGAGAAAGCCTGTCGCGCCGCGGCCGCCACCTGGCCGCGCGTCAGCAGCATGGCCTTGAAGGTCTCGCCCATTTCGCCCGGCAGCAGCAGCTGCCGCGCCTCGCTGGCGCGCCGCGCCTGTTCGAGCGCATCGCCGGCGCGCCCGAGCTCGGCATCGATGCCGGCGCCGAGCAGGAACGCGGCCTGCGTGCAGTAGCCGGCCACGTCCAGGCCCGCCGCCGCCGCTGCGTCGGCGAGCCGCGTGAAGTCCACCCAGGCGGTGATGTCCTGCAGGCCCGGCCGCCAGAACGGATCAGCGTGCGCCCGATGCCGGTAGTGACAACGCAGTGTGCCGCCTGTGCGCTGCGCATGGTAGAGCTCGGCGCGCCCGAGGCCGTAGTCGAACTGCAGCATCGCGCCGTGCTCGAGCACGCCAGCGAGACCGGCCATCCACGCATTCAACGGCAGGCACAATTCCCCGCAGTGGCCCGGCGCCAGCGGCGACGGCAGCGCCGCCGACAGTCGCTCCAGCTCGGCATGCAGCGCAGGGTCCGCAGCGCGCTCCGCCCAGCGGGGCAGGCCATCGGCATCGAGCGCCACGCCGCGTTCGTCGTAGCCGCGCTCCGTCACGCGGAAACAGCGGAACGGCAGCGCGTCGGCCACCTCATTCGCGAGTATCACGCCGCGCAGCTGGCGCGACGGCAAGGCATCGAGCCAATGCAGGCGCGCGCGCAGCGCTGGCGCAAGCGCGTCGAGCCGCGCGCACTGGCGTTCGCGCAGATCGGCGCTGACTTCGAGGATGCCGTAGCGCGACGGCAGCGCGTCGAGCTCGGCGAGCCGCAGCAGCAGCGACTCGGCGAGCGCACCGCTCCCCGCGCCGAGCTCGAGGATTTCACCGCCGTCGGCCAGCAACGGCGCGCAGGCGCGCGCCACGCAGGCGCCGAACAGCGCCGAGAGCTCCGGCGCCGTGATGAAATCGCCTGCCGCGCCCAGCTTGGCGGCGCCGGCGCTGTAGTAACCGAGCCCCGGTGCATACAGCACGAGCTCGAGATACTCGTCGAAGCGGATCCAGCCGCCGCGCGCAGCGATGTGCGCGCGCAGCGCCGCCAGCACGCGCTGCGCGTGCGCCGCCTGCGCGGCATCGAGCGCGGGCATTGTGATCGCTGGCGTGGCCGTCATAAGCTAAAGCACATGGGCGACGCCCACCTCGCACTCGCCGGTCAGACCGCCCTCGTCACGGGCGGCGCGCGCCGTGTGGGCGCCGAAATCGTACGGCATCTGCACGCCGCCGGGGCGAAAGTCGCCATCCACTGCCATCGCTCGCAGGCCGAGGCGGCCGCGCTGGCCGGCGAACTCAACGCCGCGCGCGCCGGCTCGGCGCTCGTCTGCCAGGCCGACGTGCTGCAAGTTGCCGCACTTCGCAACCTGGTCGCCGACGTTGCGGCGCGGGCCGGTGGACTGAGTATCCTGGTCAACAACGCCTCGACGTTCTATCCGACGCCGCTCGCCACCGTGACGGGCGCGCAGTGGACCGACCTGATGGGTACGAACCTGGCCGCGCCGCTGTTCCTCGCGCAGGCGGCCGCGGCGGAACTGAAACGCGCGCGTGGCCTGATCGTCAACATCGCCGACATCCACGGCCTGCGCCCGCTGCCCGGCTACCTGGTCTATTCGACCGCGAAGGCGGCGCTGATCCACTTGACGCGCGGCCTCGCGCGCGAGCTCGCGCCCGAGGTGCGCGTCAACGCCATTGCGCCGGGGCCGGTGCTGTGGCCCGAAGCCGAACTCGATGCAGCGCAAAAGCAGGAGATCATCAGCCGCACGCTGCTGCAGCGCGCCGGTTCGCCGGCCGACGTGGCGCGCGCGGTCGTGTTCTTCGCCGCCAATGCGCCGTTCGTGACCGGGCAGATCCTCAGCGTGGACGGCGGGCGCAGCCAGCGCTGGTAGGGCCCGCGCGCTCAGGCATTGAGGTCGAGCGCCAGGCGGTCGAGCGTGTGTGGTTCGCGCGCCAGCTCGCGCCAGTGGTCGTCGATCGCGCGGCCAGTCAGCGGATGGTGCAGGTCGCCGGCGATCTCGGCCAGCGGGCGCAGCATGTAGCAGCGGCGCAGCAGGTCGGGGCGCGGCAAGCGGTATGCGGGGGTGTCGGCGACCAGATCGCCATACAGCAACAGGTCGATGTCCATGACGCGCGGCGCCCATTTCGGATCATCGCGCCGCCGCCCGCACAGCGCTTCGATCGCGTGGCAGTGCGCGAGCACTGCGTCGACGCCGGCTTCGGTGTCGAATCCGGCCACCGCATTGTAGAAATCGGCGCCGACGAAGCCGAAGGCGGGATTGCGGTAGCACGAGGAAAAATGCGCACCCGGGAAACGCCGGCGCAGCTCGCGCGCCGCCAGCGGGAACCAGCGCTCGGGTTCGACGTTGCCGCCGATCGCGACGTGGACGCGTGGCATGGGGTCGCGGGAATGCCTAGGCGCGGCGCGCGCCGACGAGATCGCTGCGCCGCCGCTCGATGCTGACGCCGATGTCGCGCGAGTGGCGGATCGCACCCGGCTTGTTGAGGCTGACGCGGATCCACTCGAGCGAGAATTCCTCCAGCAACAGCATCGCCAGGCTGTGGGCCAGCGTTTCGATCAGCTGGAACTGCGACTCGCCCACGTAGGCGAGCACGCGCTTGGCGACGCGCTTGTAATCCACCGTGTCGCCGACCTCATCACTGGCTGCAGCGGCGGCACAGT
>JAFEDW010000058.1 GCA_018241455.1 Pseudomonadota bacterium
GACGACGCCGGCGTCGTCGACTACCCGAACCTGTACGTGCTCGACGCCAACGGCATCCCGGTGGCGCCCAACGGTGTGCTCGATCCGGCGGCGCAATACACGTCGAAGAAGGATGCCGACTGGGCGAAGATCGACTACATGCGCATGGCGACCACGTGGAAGCTCACTGATGCCGCCAAGCTCGTGTTCTCCGTCGTGCACCAGACCGACAACACCGGTGGTCGCCGGCAGATCACGGCGCCCGGCACGCCGAACTACGCGACCGGCGGTGTCTATGGTGACTACGAGCAGGGCGCGGTCATGCTCGAGCCGTCGGCGCGCAAGGTATCGGTGGTCAGCCTCGAAGGCACCTTCGATCTCGGCTTCGCCACGCTGACCTCGAGCAGCTCGTACACCGACCACACGGGCACGAGCACCAACGACAACTCCGGACTGTACGCCAAGGGCTGGCCGTTCCTGTACGACTACTATCCGCGCCTGATGGCGCAGAAGTACCGCGACTACTCCGACCGGAGCGTGGCGCAGGAACTGCGACTGGTGTCGAACACCAAGGGCAGCGTCGACTACATCGCCGGACTGTACTTCGAGCGCGAGCAACTCCATTCCGGTGAAACCGACTGGGTGCGCGGCTTCTCGCAATGGTTCGCGGCGCAGGACGCGGTGACGCCGGGATTCGGTTCCTACTACGATCCGGTCGCGCCGACCAGCGATCGCGATTTCCTGTATTCGCGCGGCGAGCAGTTCACCGAGAAGGCCGCCTTCGGCGAACTGACCTTCCACATCACCTCCGACTTCCAGGTCACCGGCGGCGCACGCTGGTTCCAGGACAAGGACTCGAACCAGGTCTACGTGGTGCCCGACCTGCCGACACGCGTTGGTCTCTCCTCGCCCGTCACGCCCGACACCAGCACCAACAAGACGATCTTCAAGCTCAACTCCTCGTACCGTGTCACGCCGCACGAGAACGTGTACTTCACGGCCTCGCAGGGCTATCGGCGCGGCGGCGTCAACGACATCCCGACCACCGGCTACATCGGCGAAAACCCGGGCTGGTTGAATTTCAAACCCGACACGCTGAACAACTACGAGCTCGGCATCAAGGGCGCGCATGACAGCTACAGCTTCAACGCTTCGCTGTTCCTGATCGACTGGAAGGACATCCAGCTCAATACGGCCACGCCGGTGTGGGGCTACTACGTGACCGCCAATGCCGGCAAGGCGCGCTCGCAGGGCGTCGAGCTGGAGTTCCGCGGCAAGGTCGGCCACGCGCTGAGCTACGGATTGGGCTACGCCTACACCGATGCCAAGCTCAGTGAGGATGCCGTACGGCCGTACGCCATTGCGCCGAACCCGCCGGTGCTGATTGCGCCGAGCGGCTCGCGCCTGCCGGCAGCACCAACCAGTGTCATCAACGCATCGCTCGACTACACGATTGCACTGGCCGACGGCCGCACGCTGGTACCGCACCTCGACGGCTACTACCAGAGCGGCACGTTCAACCGGCTGGCGCTGACACCCGCTGCGGCCATTCCGCTCGACTCGTATTCGCTGTGGAACGCCTCGCTGGCACTCAACGCAAGCAAGTGGACGCTGGTGCTGCAGGTGCGCAACCTCAGCAACGCGAAGGCCATCTCAGGCGTGTTCACCGAAGCGCAGTTCGGCAGCGCACCCGCCGATGGATTTGCCGGCAACACCAGCCGCGAGCTGATCACGACGCCGCGCACGATCGGATTGATCGCGAAGTACCGCTTCTGATCAGGAACCGGCGGTGGCCAGCGTCCTGTTCAGTGAAGCGCAGCGTCTCATTGAAACCGGACGCTTCGCCGCCGCGGCGCGCTCCGCGCGCACGCTGCTGGCCGACGAACCCAGCCTGACCGAAGGTTGGCTGCTGCTGGCGCTGGCCGAACAGCGCCAGCAGCGGTTCGATGCCATGCTGGCAGCGCTGCGCAGCGCGCTGCGGCTGCAGCCGACCAATACCACCGTGCTGCTCAAGTTCCGCGAGGCGCAACTCTACTGCGGCCTGGGTGCCGAGGCACGCACGGGCCTCGCCGCACTCGAACGCGGCGCGCAGCAGGATGCACGGCTGCTCACGGCGATCGCGAACCTGTACACGGCAGCCGGCGCGCACGCCGATCGGCTGCGCTGCGCATTGCGGGCGCTGGAGCTGGCGCCCACCGATCGATCCATGCTGGCCAATGCCGCCGCCGCGGAAACTGCCTGCGGCCTGATCGTCGAGGCCGAGGCGCACCTCGACCAGCTGCTGGCGCGGTATCCGCAGGATTACGGCTCGTACTATCGCCGCAGCGTGCTGCGCCGGCAGACGCCCGAGCGCAATCACGTGCGCGGGATGAGCACGCGGCTGGCCGAGCTGCCGGTCGACTCGGCCGAGATCGTGCCGCTGTGCTTCGCGCTCGCCAAGGAATGCGAGGACCTGGGCGCGCACCTGCAGGCCGGTGCCTTCCTGCAGCGCGGCGCCGCGCAGCGCCGGCGCAACCTCTCCTACGGCGTGGCCGACGACGAACACGCCCTGCAGGTGATCACCGGGCAGTTCAGCACCGAGCGGCTGGCGGCCGCGCCGCCGTCGGGCACGCGTGGCGCGACGGCGATCTTCGTCATGGGCCTGCCGCGCAGCGGCACGACGCTCATCGATCGCATCCTCAGCAGCCATTCGGCGGTGCAAAGCCTTGGCGAGATCAACGACCTCGCCTACGCGATCATCGGCCAGACTTACGCAACGCTGGAAACCGACAGTGCTCCGCCCGCGCGCACCGAACTGATCCGGCGCGCCGCGCATCTGGACGCGGCCACGCTCGGCGATGACTACCTGCGGCGCGTCGCCGGCTATGCGCGCAACCGTCCCCGCTTCATCGACAAGACACCGTGGAATTTCCTGTACCTTGGCCTGATCGCGCTCGCGCTGCCGGGTGCGCGCATCATCCACGTGCGGCGCGATCCGCTCGACAGCTGCTTCGCGCTCTACAAGACGCTGTTCCGCGATGGCTCGCCCTATTCCTACGACCTGCAGGACCTGGCGCGCTACTACCTCGCCTACCACCGGCTCATGGAACACTGGCGCCGCGCGTTGCCGGGAAGATTCCTCGATGTGGACTACGAGCGCGTGGTGCTCTCGCAGCAGCCGGCCACGCGCGAGCTGCTGGACTGGTGCGGGCTGCCGTTCGAACCGCAGTGCCTCGAGTTCCATCTCAATACCGCACCGGCGGCGACGGCGAGCGCGGCGCAGGTGCGCGAACCGCTGCACGCGCGTTCGATCGGCAACTGGCGTCACTACGCAGCGCTGCTCGAACCGCTGATCGAGGCGTTACGCGCCGGCGGACTTGACGTCGGTGGCGGGTAGTTGCGCCGCGAGTCGCGCATCGAGCCGGTCAAGGCGTGCGGCCGGCAGCAATGCTGCCACCGTGCAGGCAATGATCACCAGCGTCGCGACGTCGATCAGCAATCCGTAGCGATCGGCACCCAGCAGCAGCGAGCCGACGAATGGCCCGCTGGCCAGTCCCATTTTCGAGGCGAAGCCGCCGAGCGCCGCGGCGCGGCCGGTCGTGTCACAGCGCGCGCACATGCCGAGCAGGTGCGCGATCACGAAGCCCCACGTGATGCCCGTGCCGACGTTGGCGAGCGCGTAGATGACTGGATTGGCGGAGCCGTGCAGCACGTACATGCCCAGCGCCGTGAACAGCAGCGCGACCGTCAGCATGCGCACGCGCCCGTAGCGCGTGCCGAGCACGACGACCAGCACGGATCCGAGCATGCCGATCCACGTCGATACGCCGACCACGGTGGCCGATTGCAGCGGATCGAGCGCGTAGTGGCGCGCCAGTCCGATGATGTACGAGAACAGCAGCATGTTCGAGAACTGGAACAGGAACACCGACAGCAAGGCCATCGCGAGCATCAGCAGGCCCGCCGGCACGCGGGCCGCGGCGCGGCTGGCGGCCTCGGTAGCGGGTTCGTCGCGACGCGGATAGGCGGCCAGGAACGGCACCATGGCCAGCGTGGCCAGGCTGAAGAGAGCGAGCGCCGCGAACAGCGCCGCCGTGCCGAACATCGGCACGAGGCGCGGCAACACCATGACGCCGAGGCCCCCCAAGCCGCCCTGCACCACCAGCAGCACGCCGAAGGCGCGCTCTGGATGGGCGGTGCGCGCAATCACGGAAAAGGAGAAGCCGACCAGGCAGCCACCCACGGTGCCGTGCAGCGCGCGTATCGCCAACAACGCCGTGCTGCTGCCGACGAACATGCTCGCCACGTCGACGCCGATGAGCAGGAGCAACAACGCATAGGCTGTGCGCCGCCATGGCCAGCGCGTCACCAGCAGCGTCGCGAGCAGCGCGCCGACCGCGGCCCCGTACACATTCGCGGAACCGATACGACCGGCGACGGCGGCGCTGAAATGGAGCCCGGTCTGCAACCCCTCGACGATCGCGGGCATGATGTTGACGTACATGAACCCGGCAGTCGCCAGGAACGACAGCAGCACGGCGGCAACGAGGCCGTCGGGAGCGGCCCGCGGCCGGCGGGCGAACAGGTTCATCGGCATGTGGCGCGGACTCCGTTATCGGCAGCTTGGCAGGCGCGCCAGACCCCCTATAGGTCCAGTCGCATCTCCCCGATGGATCCAGTCATACTGACGGCATGAAGGCGCCCCGCTTCGGCTTCAGCATCACCGTCGACCGGCAGGGCCCGTTGAGCCTGCAGCAGCAAGTGCGCCAGCGCATCATCGATGCGCTGAGCCACGGCGTGCTGCGCCCTGGCCGCCGCCTGCCTTCGACCCGCCTGCTCGCCAGCCAGACCGGACTGTCGCGCAATACGATAACACTGGCCTACGACGCGCTGCTGGCCGAAGGCCACCTCGAGAGCCGCGCGCGCAGCGGCATCTATGTGCCGAGCAAGCCGCCGGCCGAACGCGTGACCACGGGCCGCCGCGGGCTGCGGCGCGTCGCCGCCACCGGCGAGCGCGGCGCGGCGCCGCAGGAGGAGTCCGGCTTCCGCGTACCGCCGAACTGGCTGCAGTACCCGCATCCGTTCATCGACGGCTGCCTCGAGCCGGACCTGCTGCCGGTCGACGGCTGGCGAGAGGCGCTGCGGCTGGCGTTTTCCAAGCACGATCTGCTGCGCTGGGGCACGACTGGCGGAGATTCCGACGACGCACGCTTCATCGACGAGCTGCGCACCAAGGTCCTGCCGACCTGGGGCCTCGATGCCGGGCCCGATGAAGTGCTGGCGACCGTCTCGAACCAGCAGGCATTGCACCTGGTCATGGCCTCGCTCATCGAACGCGGCACTCCCGTGGCATTCGATGCGGGCATCGACGGCGAGGTGCAACGGCAGGCGTTGGCGCGTGGCGCGACGCTGGCGCCGCTGCGCTGGGAGGGTTCGGGTGCCAAGCTGGCGACATCGATCCCGCGGGGCGCGGTAGTGCTGGCCGGCTCGCGCCGCGCCACGCCCGGCGCCGGCCGAACGCGCGAGCGCGCCGCAGCCTTGCTGCAGGCCGCGGCCGAGAGCCACGCGACCATCGTCGAGTGCGTGCCGGGCTCCGACCTGCTCGAGCCAGCGCGCGAAGCCGTCAGCCTGCGTGGCCTCGCACGCGGCGAGCACGTGGTTTCGGTCGGCGGCCTCGCGGCCGTGACGGCGCTGGGCACGGCGCCCGGCCTCGTGCACGGCGACGCGCGGCTGATCGCCCGCATCCGCGCGCTGCGCCGGCACAGCGGCGCCGAGTTTCCCGGCGGCATGCAGCGCGCGTGGGCCTATTTCATCGGGCTCGGTCACTACGCGGGCGCGCTGGCGCGCGCCAATGTGCGCCTGCTCGAGCGGCGCACCGCGCTGCGCGACGCGCTCAATCACTACCTGCACCGCTTCGTGCGCATCGAGACGCGGCCGGGCTCGAGCGCCTACTGGATCAGCGGCGGGCCGCAATGGAACGCGCTGCACGTGGCACGTGCCGCCGCCAATATCGGCGTGCTGATCGAACCGGTCGCGGCAGCCGGTGAGACGGCGCAATTGTGCATGGGCGTGACCAGCATCCGCACCGAACGGATCCGCGCCGGCGTGCAGGAACTGGCGCGCATCGTGCGCGCCGATCCGCAACTGGGTTCGCGCAGCCTGCGCGAGGACAGCGTCGCGCCGCTGGCCGGAACCGCGCTGCAGCGCGCACTGGCCGGCGCAACGCTGCTCTACAACACCGTCTACGGCGAACCCTGCACGATCACGCTGGGGAGCGACGGCACGCTGAGCGGGCGCGCGGGCTACTCGAACGAAGACCGTGACAGCGGCCGCTGGTGGGTCGAGGGCGATCGCTGGTACCGCCAGTGGCAGCACTGGGCCTATGGCGAAAGCCTCGGACTGATCACGGTCATCGAAGGCGAACAGCTGCGCTGGTACAACGCCGACGGCCTGTTCATCGACACCGCCGTCATCGTGCGCCGGCGCGGCGCCCGCGCATGACAGGCTGGGGCGCGACGGTGCTGGCGCTCGCCGGGTTCGCGCTCGGCGGCGTGGTTTGCGCTGGCGAGCGCACCGCGCTCGGCTACGCGACGCTGATGTCGGGCGATTATCCCCGACCTGTCGATTTCCCGGCCTACGCGCCCGCCGCCGACGCGCAGGTCGCAAAGCAGCAGTTCAACGGCGTGCTGACGCTGCGCTTCCGCGGCACGCTGCCGCACCACACGCTGCTTGTGGACCCAGCCTATGTCGGCCCGCAGGACCTCGAGCTGGCGCTGACCTGGCCGGCCGATTTCTCCTATCGCTTCGTGCAGGACGGCGATGCGCTCGTGCCGCTGCGGCGCGGCGCCATTCCCGGCCGGCATGGCTGGTGGGAAGTGATCCTGGAGCCGGGCCGGGTGTGGAACGAGCCTGGCGACCATGGGCTGGCGCGCGCGGCGATCCCGTTCACGCTCGAGGAGAAGAACGCCAACTGCATGCACAACGGCGTGCTGATGTTTCTGTTCGGCGCCGACGGCACGGTCTCGCACACCGCGATGCAGATCGCGAGCGAAACCTGCCGCTACCTGCACGTGGATCTCTGGGCCATGCTCGACACGCGCTATCAGCGCGCCGGACCGGCTGGCCGGGCCGATGCGGCGGCGGCCGCATCCGCGGTGGCCGCGTACCGCGCCGAGCGCGCGGCGCGCCTGCCGCATCGATCGCTGGCGCAGCTGGCCAGCGAGCACCCGGAAGTCGATGTCGGCGCGCTCGCGATCGGTGCGCCCGGAGCCAGCACGTTGCACGGCCTGGTCGTCGGCGGCATCCACTACACCTCCGACTGCGAGACGCGCGCAGGATCGTATCCGTACTGCGATGAACTCGACCTGCCGTCGTATTCGCTGGCGAAATCGGTGTTTGCGGCGACTGCGCTGATGCGGCTGCAGGCCTTGCACGCCGATGCCGGCGCGCAGCTCGTCAGCGCGCACGTGCCGCAATGCCGTGGCCCCGCCTGGCAGCGCGTGACCTTCCTGGATGCGCTCGACATGGCGACCGGCAACTTCGACTCGGCCGCGTACGAGGCCGACGAGGATGCGGCCGGCACGGCCGGGTTGTTCATGCCGCTCGATCACGCCAGCAAGATCCGCTACAGCTGCACCGTGTATCCGCATCGCGCCACGCCGGGCACGCAATGGGTCTATCACAGCTCGGATACGTACATCCTCGGCACGGCGCTCGCGCATTACCTGCGCCACCAGGCGCAGTACCGGCAGGCCGACCTGTTCCGCGACCTGATCGTCGCGCAACTCTATGCACCGCTCCACTTGAGCCCCACCGCCCGCGTCACTCGCCGCACCTACGATGCGGTGGCGCAGCCGTTCACCGGCTGGGGCCTGAGCCTCAAGCCAAATGATGTCGCGCGGCTCGGCATGTTCTACGCCGTCGACCACGGCGCGATCGACGGCCAGCCGTTGCTCGACGCGACGCTGATGGAACAGGCCCTGCAGCGGGATGCGAACGCGCGCGGCCTGCCGGTCGCGGGCTTCGCCACATTGCGCTACCAGCACGGATTCTGGGCGCGCAACCTCAAGGCCGTGTTGGGCTGCGCGCACGACACCTGGGTGCCGTTCATGTCGGGCTTCGGCGGGATCTCGGTGGTGCTGTTCCCGAACGGCGTCGTGTACTACAACTTCGCCGACGACGGGCAGCTCGCCAGTTTCGACTGGGCGGCGCCGGCGCGCGAGGTGCGCAAGCTCGGCGACTACTGCCAGTAGCGCGGGCGCGTGACAGGCGCGCGCACAGCCGGCGCGAACGCCGGCGGCGCGTGTGCCGCGTCATGCCTTCAGCTTGCGCCCACCCAGCAGGCGCTGGACGGATACGAACAGCACCGGCACGAACAGCACGCCGAACACCGTGCCGGCGATCATGCCGCCGAAGATGCCGGTGCCGATCGCGCGTTGCGCGCCTGCGCCGGCGCCGTGCGCCAGCGCCAGCGGCAGCACGCCGAAGCCGAAGGCGAGCGAGGTCATGACGATCGGCCGCAGTCGGTCGTGCACCGCATGGAGCGTGGCCTCGATCAGCCCCATGCCGGCGTCGAGATTCAGTTTCGCGAATTCCACGATCAGGATCGCGTTCTTGCTGGCCAGGCCGATCGTCGTCAGCATGCCCACCTGGAAGTAGATGTCGCGCTCGAGGCCGCGGATCGCCGTTGCGATGACTGCTCCGATGATGCCCAGCGGTACGGCCAGCAGGATCGGGATCGGCATGATCCAGCTCTCGTACAGCGCGGCCAGCGCCAGGAACACGATGATCAGCGACATCGTGTAAAGGATCGGGGTCTGCGCGCCGGCGGCGCGCTCCTCGTACGACTGGCCGGCCCACTCGACACGGTAGCCGGGCGGCAGCTTGGCCGCGGCCTCCTGCACGATCTGCATCGCGGTGCCGGACGATACGCCCGGCGCCGCATCGCCGTTGATGTTGACCGCCGCGACGCCGTTGAAGCGCTGCAACTCCGGCGAACCGAATTCCCAGTGCGAACTGCTGAACGCGGAGACCGGGACCATCGTTCCCGAATCGCTGCGTACATACCAGCGGTTGAAGTCCTCGGGATTCATGCGGAACGGCGCATCGCTCTGGATGTAGACGCGCTTGACCTTGCCGCGGTCGATGAAATCGTCGATGTAGCGGCCGCCCCAGGCGATGCCGAGCGTCTCGTTGACCTGGTCCATCGACACGCCGAGCGCGGCGGCGCGCGAGGCGTCGATGTCGAGGCGGTACTGCGGCGAATCCTCGGATCCATTCGGGCGCACGCCGTTCAGGCGCTTGTCCTGCGACAGCATGCCCAGCAGCTGGTTGCGCGCGGCGATCAGCGCCTCGTGGCCATTGCCCCCTTCATCCTTCAGGTAGAAATCGAATCCCGACGAGGTGCCCAGCTCGGTCACCGCCGGCGGCACGATCGGATAGACGAGGCCATCCTTGACCTGGCTGAACGGACCCCAGGCGCGGCCGACGATGGCCGACACCGACTGGTCTTCGCGCGGGCGCTTGTCCCAGTCTTTCAGCAGTATGAAGCCAATGCCGGAGTTCTGGCCGGTGCCGCTGAAACTGAAGCCCTCGACGGTGAACACCGAATCGACCAGCGTCTTTTCGTGATCGAGGAAGTGATCCTGCACCTTGTCGAGCACCTTGACGGTGCGGTTGGCGGTGGCGCCGACCGGGGTCTGCACGAACACCAGCATCCAGCCCTGGTCTTCGGCCGGCAGGAACGAGGTCGGCAGCCGGATGAACAGCAGCCCCATCAGCGCCGCCAGGCCACCGTAGATGAGCATGTTGCGGCCGGTGTGCCCGAGCATGCGCTGCACGGTGGCGTGATAGCGCTTGTGCGTCGCCTGGTAGCCGCGGTTGAACACCTCGAAGAAGCGCGTCGCGCGCGCGCCGTGCGTCTCCTTGGACACCGGCCGCAGCAGCGTCGCGCACAGCGCAGGCGTCAGCGACAACGCCACGATCACCGACAGGATCATCGCCGCGACGATCGTCACCGAGAACTGGCGGTAGATCACGCCGGTCGAACCATCGAGGAAGGCCATCGGGATGAACACCGCGGTCAACACCGTGCCGATGCCGACCAGCGCGC